>JASLBD010000147.1 GCA_030146745.1 Allosphingosinicella sp.
GGCGCGGCGAGAGGCTCGAGGAAGCGGGCGTTGAAGGCGCCGCAGCGGCTCCGCGGCAGCAGTGGGCGCAGGCCCAGCACCGGCGGACAGCCGGCCAGCGCGATGAACTGGACAGCGCCATGCGTGCCGGCGGGCAGCGCCTCGATCAGGCCGAGCAACTGGGCGTCCGCGTGGCTGTCGCCGAGGAAGGTCGCGAGAATCGGAGCCCCGGCCGGCCCGAGCCGGCACGGCTCGGACGGCAGCGCCCCGGTCGAATAGCAGGGCTCGGCGCCGGCGACCGGACGGGGGATCGAATCGCGCACGACCGCCTCGACCTGGGCCGAGAAACGCTGCGGAAGCCCGTGAGTGCGCCAGATGCCGAGGCTGGCGAGCGCGAGCGCCAGCGGCGGCAGGGCGCAGGCGGCGGCGGCCCGCCAGGAGACCGCCACCCTGTCCGTGCCGATACGCGGCGCGGCCGCCCGCTTGCGGGCCGGCCGCTCGACGAATCGCCGGGAGAGATGGCCGAGCAGGAAGGCCGCGGCGATTCCGGCCGCGATCCACGGTCCTTCGCCGACAAGGCCGGAACGCCGCAGCGCGACCACGATCGGCCAGTGCCACAGATAGATGGAATAGGAATTGAGCCCGATCCAGGCGGCGACCGAATTGCCGGTCAGGCGCGATCGGGTGCGGGCGGCGACGATCACCAGCATCGTGCCTACGACCGGCGCGAGCGCGCGTCCGTCGGGCCAGCCGGCCGGGCCGATCCCGATCACCGCCGCCGCGATCAGTCCGAGCCCCGCGGCCTGGGCGATCCGAGCGCTTCGCCCGGAGAGCGGCGGGACCAGGTAGACGAGGGCGCCGGCCAGAAACTCCCAGGCGCGCGGCGGCAGAAGATAGAAGCCGGCGGCCGGGGCCAGCCGGGCGAGCGCGAGCATCAGGCCGAAGGAGAGCAGCGAAGCGGCGGCCAGCAATATCTTCCACCCGCCCGGCCGGAAGAACCGGACGATCAGGGGCAGAAGCAGCGGGTAGAGCAGATAGAATTGCCATTCGAGCGACAGCGTCCAGCTGTGGAGCAGCCATTTCTGGTCGAGCCCCGGATCGAAATAGCCGGTCTCGCGCCAGTGGTGGATGTTGGAGACGAACAGGGCGCTGCTTCCCGCCTGCCTGGCGAGCAGTGCATATTCGTCCGGAAGCAGGAAGAACGCCCCGGCCGCCAGGATCGCGGCGAGCAGAACGGCCAGGGCCGGAACGATGCGCCGGGCCCGGTCGAGGTAGAAGCCGCCGATCGAGAAAGTGCCCCGCTCCATCCGGCCGAGGATGATCCCGGTCATCAGATAGCCCGAGATCACGAGGAAGACGTCGACTCCGACGAAGCCGCCGCGCAGCGGCGCCAGCTCGAAATGAAAGCCGAGCACCGCCAGCACCGCGATCGCCCGGAGCCCGTTTATGTCGGCACGAAAGCCGAGCTTCGGGTCCGCCGCCGGCGCGGCGGTGGAGGCCGCAATCATAAGGCGGTCATTCGAAGACGCGTCTCAAATGATCGCCGCCTTCGACCTTCAGCGACGGCCCCTGCCAGGGGAGGAGGCGGATGAGCCCGAGGGCGGCGATCTGCATGGCCGCGACGATCAGAGCCAGGATCAGCGCGACGGTCGCGAGCATCGGGACGCTGTTGTAGCGGCCGCTTCGGGAGAGGGGGGCCTCGGCGAGCTGGAACGCCCACAGCAGCGCGAAGATGATCAGGGCGGTGAACGGGGCGAGGACGAACACCAGCTTCACCTGCGACCCGAACGACATCTGCCTGAGACGGATGATGGCTCGTCTCCTTTCGCCGCCATCGATATCCGCTGCGGGGGCAAAGCGGAATAGCAGCGACCCGCCGCGCCCCGGAGGGCGGCAGCGGATACGGCGGGCGGGCGGCCCAATGCCCGCGCCGGCCGGCCCAGGCGGCCGTCACGGCGGCTCCAGCCCGGCGGCGGCTGCCTTATCTTCGCCGGAAACGGCAGGGAGGATGCGGCGGCACCGGAGCGGAGCGTGAGATGAGACTGGCCTTGCTGCTTGCCCTTCGGGCCGCGGAGCCGGCGGCGCCCGAGCCGCTGCCGATCGACTTCGACCTCGCCAGGGTGAAGCCCGCCGATCGCTGCGAGACCGGCGGGGGCAGCTCCGACGTCGTGGTGTGCGGCCGCCGCCCGCGCGGCGCCTACGACATGGAGAAATGGGAGCGCGTGTTCAGGACCGAGCCGCTCGTCGCCGAAAAATCGCTCGGCTCCGGCGCCGTGGCCCGCGCCTATGGCGAAAGCGCCGCGATGCCGGGCGGCCAGATCAGCAGGCGCGCGATGGTGGGGGTGAAGGTGGGGTTTTGAGCCTAGCCGATCCGGGTCGGAACGGCCCGGGGATACCCGGGAAAATAGAGGCTGCCCTGGACTTACCGAGCCCTTTTTGCGGCAAAGTTCACGAAGTTCATCGAGTCGGGCGTCTTTTGCGTGAACTTCGCTGCGAGAATCGCGGCCGGTCAGGTACTTGCTCTCCGCCTCCAGCCCGAGCCCGATCCGTGTCTCGCCCGTCGCCACCGCCTTTCTCCTTTCCGCCGCGCCGCCTTCGGCCTTAGGCAAGCGGCACTCGCGATAGAACATAGCAGAAACACCCGCTGCGCGACAGCAGCCTTTCGTCCGATTCCCTCTCCTTTTCCATTGCGCCTTCGTGCCTTCACTCAGAAGCTTGGCCGTGGTTGGAGGACAAAAGCCGGATATTCGCGGCCCCTGCCTGGCCTCAGCTTTGCACCGGCCGAGCGCTCCTGATTTCACATCGGACTCGTCGTCACCCGGTTTTGAGGGAAGACACAAAGGCGCGAAGGCAGGACGTAGAAAGGGATATTGGCTGTCGATAGTGGCTCGAGCCGACGGCCACAGAGTTAGGAGGCGGCTCGGCGCCTCGACATGGGTGCGGACGCTTCGCGAAGCAGTCCAGCGACGCTCAGATCCTCGTCGACGTCGGGCCAGTGGATCCCAAGGCCGCCGCCCGCCCTGGTCCAGTTCGAGCGCTGCGCCGGAGTGGCGCCGAGCAGGCGCGGATACCAGGCGAGCGGCACGGCGATCGTCCGCCCGTCGGCGAGATCGACGATCAGCCGCTCGGCCTCGAAGCGGACATCCGCCACCCGCTCGTCGCCCACCTTAGCCGAAATATTCATGCCAGGCCTCCAGCATCGTCTGCCGACGCTCTTCAACGATGCTCACGCCGCCTTGGCGGTAAGTTCGAGCCCTAGGCCGTTTCGACGTTCAGCATAGCGCCGCCGCCCACAAGCCCCTCTCCCGCTTTGGCGGGAGAGGAGGGGCCCAAGCCGCAGGCTTGGGAGGTGAGGGTCTGTACCGCGGACTCAGCAAGACCCTCACCTCCCACCGCTTCGCGGCGGGCCCCTCCTCTCCCGTAAGGACGGGAGAGGAGAAAGTGGCGAACCCTGAATGTCGATACAGCCTAAGGCCTTCAGTGTGGCGATGACGGAGCCGAGGTCCGCCCCCGCCGTCAGTGCATCCCGGTCGAGCCCCTTGGCCCGGGCAACGTCGTTGAGGGCGGCGGCGATCAGCTCGGGATCGCCGTCTTCGAATGCGGCTTCCAGATAGCCGAGCACGGCCTCTTCGCTGTCGAGATGCTCCGCCGCGTCCCAAGGGCGAGTCTCAATCCCCATTATCGGGCGACCTCGAAATGGCGTTCGCCGAGATCCGCCGGGCGTCGGCGGTGATGAGCGCCAGGCAGTCCTCCGAGCCGCTGTCCTCCCAGGCCCGCTCCGCGACTGCGACGTCGAGCTTCAAGGCCAAAGCCGGCAGGTCCCGGGCCGGAAGCCGAAGCAGCCGCCGAACTGCCGCGAGACGGAGCTTGTCGAGCCGCTCGAACCTTTCCTCCAGCGCCTCGCCGGCAAGCGCCCGCCGCTCCGCCGGCAGAAGCGCCTCCTCCGCCTCGAAAGCCGCCATCCGGGCCTCCGCCCGCCGCAAGGCGGCGACGGCCCGGTCCCAAGTACGGCAGGATGGGCCGCGCGCCGGCCTCGAGGCAGGCGCGGACGGGACGGTCGCCGCCCGCCCCGCCCCGGCAAAGGCGCACGCGCCGACACCCACGCCTAGCAACGCCCGGCGCGACAGGTTATGCCTCGTAGGCGCCATGCCTGAGGGTCCTTTCTTGATGGTCCCTTTTAGGGACCACGCAGAAATGCGTCAAGGGGGTTGATCTGAAGCGTCCCGCACTTCGGCCGGAGCAGTCGCGAATGGCGCGGGCGGCGCTGGAATGGTCCCTGGAGGACGCCGCCGCGGCGGCCGGGGTCAGCCGGCGGACGGTGCTTCGGTTCGAACGCTATCACAGAGACGTGAAGCCGGAGCTGATCGAGGGACTCCGGCGGGCATATGAAGCGGTCGGCGTGCGCTTCCTCGACCAAGAGCGCGACGCGGGCGGCGTGGTTCCCCCTCCGTTGCGGGTCCCGCCTACCCATTGAGCTACGATTGGGATGGTCCTTGGGAGGGACCAGCGTCGGCGGGGCACGGGTAGATCCCTCCAGCATCGGCCGTTAAGCAATGTCCATGTTCGACGCGCTCTCAAATGCTGGTTTCCAAATCGAATTCCACAGTCATGCCCAAGCGATCCTTGGCGGTGACTTCCCAGATGTTGCGAGCGAAATCGAGGACGTGCTGCTGAAGGCGACGATTCCGATTGAGGAGATTATTGCAGGCGGAGGCGGCGAGACCAAGGGTACGCAGCGGCTGCGTCGTGGGCTGCAAGCCCACGGCTGGGCAACCCAAGAGTTCGTGGTCAAGAAGCTGATCAACGACGTTCCCCGGGAAGCGATCAGCCACAAGATGGATCACGTGAAATCGTATCCTCTTGGCGCCGGCGTGACGGGAACCATCGCGCTGGAGATCGAGTGGAACAACAAGGACCCCTTCTACGATCGCGATCTCGAAAACTTTAAACGCCTGCACGCCGACGGGGCGATCTCAGTCGGTATCATCATCACGCGAGGGCGGAGTCTCCACGACCGGATGCGCGAGCTCGTCGGCCGATTTTTCGAGGAACGGCAGATCCAGGGCTTCGACGATCTCCTGAGGTGGGGTTACGATCCCACGTCGAAGCAGCGCGCCGCTATTCTCAAGCGGATGCAGGCTACCAAGGCGCGAGGGGAGCTCACCTTTCGGGAGGTGTTCGTCGCCAAGTTCGTCGCGGACAAGTTCGGCGAAGCGACCACGCATTGGCGCAAGCTCGAAGATCGCGTCCATCGCGGCGTCGGTAATCCCTGCCCGCTGGTTCTGATCGGCTTGCCCGATAGCGTGGTCACATTTGGAGAGCTGGAGGCCGAGCTGAGGCCCATCATCGAACAGGCTGCGGCGGAAGCGGACGGCGAGGCAACTTCGGAGTAGCTACTCGGCGGCGATGTCCGTGGCGCTGTTGTGGCCGTAGGTGTCCCAGGTCGGCTTGTAGTCGTGATCGGCCTGGTTGCCCCAGACGCTCCAGCCGCGCCGCTTACCCCGGCTGAACATCTCGAGGCGCGGCCCCCAAGAGCAATCCTCGATGATCTTATATTGCTCATCGGGCTTGCGGCTGTGTTCGCGCTTGCGGCTCTGAATCATGTTGACCTGGCTGCGGCCGGGATCGAGGGTGCGCGCGTTCTTGCCGCGGACGCCGAACAGCAGGATCTCGGTCACGTTGCGGAAGTAGAAGCCGACGCCGCGCCCGTCCGAGCCGCCATCCTTGCGGACCTTGTGCCAGACGATATTGGAAATGTAGCGATAGCCCCAGGCGTCCATCACCTTCAGCCCTTCGGGCAGTAGCGCGTTCGGCACCCACAGGTAAAGATGCGAAGGATCTGCGGCGATGTCCGCGACCGGCAATTCGCAGATATCCTTCAAGGTCATCGTCCCGTAGCGGGCAAGCCTCTTATGCTCGGGCGCGACCTTCCCTGTGCGGTTCTGGAACTGCCAGGGCGGATCGGCGAGGACGGTCCCGAACCGCTTCCCGCGGGCGCTGGCGAGGAGATCGATCGCAGCGTCTGACAGGGGCGTTTCCGGTGAGAACATATCAGGATCTTTAGCAATCCGCTAAATCGGATTCAAGGCGAGATTTCGGATATGCGAAATTAGTAGTGGGTAACTCGGCCAACCGCCGCGCGTCGTCCCTCAGCCGCTCCAGGCAGTCCTCCGAGCCGCAATCCTCCCAGGCGTGCTCGGCGACGGCGAGGTCCAGCTTCAGGGCCAAGGCCGGCAGATCCGCTGCCGGAACCCGAAGCACCCGCCGGACGGCCGCGAGACGGAGCTTGTCGAGCCGCTCGAACCTTTCCTCCAGCGCCTCGCAGGCAAGCGCCCGCCGCTCCGCCGGCAGAAGCGCCTCCTCCGCCTCGAACGCCGCGACCCGAGCCTCCGCCCGCGGCAAGGCGGCGACGGCCCGGTCCCTAGTACGGCAGGATGGGCCGCGCGCCGCCCCCGAGCCAGGCGCGGTCGGGACGGTCGCCGCCCGCCCCGCCCCGGCAAAGGCGCAAGCGCCGACACCCGCGCCTAGCAACGCCCGGCGCGACAGGTTATGCCTCGTAGGCGCCATGCCTGAGGTTCTCCTTCTTCGTGGTCAAGAAT
>JASLBD010000171.1 GCA_030146745.1 Allosphingosinicella sp.
GGCGACCTTGCCGTGGAGATTCTCGTCCCATTTGCCCCAGCGGTCGATGAAGGCGCTGGCCGCGGCGGCGTCCCCGGCTTCCTGGATGGCGATGACCTGCTCGAGGAGGTCGCGCACCGCTTCGTGATAGCGGCCGTAGTCTATGCTCAGCTTCGCGGTCGCGGGATCGAAGCTCAGCACCTTGCGGTCGAGGAACCAGTTCCACTGCATCAGCTGCATCATGTTGTAGGGCTGCTCGCGCCGCGGCTTGTTGTTCTGGAGGGTGCGCAGGATGCCGCTGGCGTAGACGGCGCGAAGCTGGTCGTCGCCATAATAGGCGCGGCGGCGCAACTCCTTCGCAACGAACAGCGAGACGAGATCCGCCTTCAGCTCCTCGAGCAGATTGGCGTCGGCGCCGATGACGTCGAGAGTCCGGCCCGACGCGGTGACGTCCGGCCCGAGATAATGGCCGACCTCGTGCCAGAGCGTGCGGTAGAAATTGGCATCGGCGGTGAGATGCCCGGCCTGGGCGGGCGCGACAGCGGCTCCGAAGATGTCGCCCGAGCCCCGGAAGAGGTCGGGATTGCGCATGATGTTGGCGCGCAGCAGGATGATGCTTCCGTAGCGCTCGACCAGATAGGCTTCGTTGGGAAGGTTGGTCGCGGTGTTGCCGCCTCGGGTCTGGCCGAAATCGGCGATGACGTCGTAGACCCCGACCGGAATGTCCTCCATCACCCGCCGGCGGCGCTCGTAGGGGAGCGAATCCTCCAGCGCCTGGATGCCCTTCATCGCCTCGCGGAGCTCGGCCGATTCCTTCGTCCGGGTGGCGAGCAGGCTGAGGCCGTAGAAGGCGCGGGTTCCGAGCAGCTCGTCGTCATAGGTCTCGTAGGCGCCGATCTGGGCGTTGAGATTCCCGAACCGCCCCTTGAGCCAGGCGGCGTCGCCCGATTCGTAATCGTCGCTGAGCAGGTCGCGGGCGCGGTTGCGAAGATAGCGGGCGAATTGCGGGTCGGAAGCCTCGACCGCGTCGGCCGCCTCGTTGAGCAGGCCGTGGCTTCGAACCATCTCGTCTGCATAAGCGAGCGAGTAAGGGATTGCGTAGAGGGTGGCTCGGCTCGGCCGCCTGGCGAGCGCCTCCAGCCGGGTCCGAAGGCCTGGATGGAGCGTGTCGATGACCGGATATTGGCGCAGCTTGGCGAGGTCGCGCTTGAGCATCGCAGCTTCCGCCCTGCGCACGACCGAGCGAAGGTCGGTCAGGCGGGCACGCTCGTCCGGATGGGCGGCGAGCCAGGCGTCGAACTCGGCCTTGGTGAGATCCCAGGGATAGACGTTCTTGCCCGGAGGCGAGTCGGCGACGGCGAGGGCCGGCTCGCGCCTGTTGTCGAGGGTGGTCGCGATCGGACCCTGGTTGAGCCGGTAGAGGGTGTAGAGGGCCCGGCCCTGCGCATCGGTCCGGCGCGACAGAGCGGCGCGGACGGTGAGCGCGTTCCGGTGGCGCTGCTGCTCGTAGACGTCCTGGAAGATCCGGCCGACCTCGAGCAGCTTGGTGACCGCGACCCGCTCGCCCGGGGTCAGATGGGCGAGCGAAGGGGCGAGCCGGATCGTCTGGGTCTTGTCGAGGATCGCCTGAACCTGGGCCGGCGCCCATTCGCGCGGGGCCGGAGACTGGGCGGCGGCGGGCGCCGCCAGCAGGGCGAGCAGCAGGGTGAAGTTCATGAAGTTCACGATGTCCGCAGAAAATCCCGAAGCCGCGCGTTTCGCGGCCAGGCCGAACCCGGACATCCGCTCCGAAACGCCCTGCACCATAGCTTGCACATCCGTCTCCGATTCGTGAGGCCAGCCGTGGCCGCGTCCTGAAAGCCTATCCTAGCGGAACGCATTTTTCTCCATCAATCGGGTTCGCTCGACCTTTCCAGGTCGCCCGTCGAGGCTCTAGGCTGACCGCGATGGAAGACTTCCTCCTGAGCCTCACCCGCGGCAACGTGTCGGAGGTGAAGATCGTGCTGGCCGCGGTCGTCGCTTCGCTCGCCGCCTATCAGGTGGGGCTGATGGCGGTGGGCTATGGTAAGGTCCGGCTGCCCTTCCTCGAGCCGCTTCCGGCGTCGAAGGCGCACCGCGCGATCGGCGATTCGATCGTCGCGGTGACCGTCGTCGTGGCGATCATGTGCGTCGGCTATTTCGGCTTCGAGGACGATTCGGCGGTCCATATCCTGCTCGCCTGCGCGCTTCTCGCCCTGCTCGGCTTCAAGATCCTCGTCATCCGGCGGCTGCACCGGCTCGATCACCTCTTGCCGACGCTCGGCATATCGGTGTTCCTGCTGTTCTGGGCGGCCTGGCTCTCGGCCGCGGCCGGGCATCTGATCTGAGGAGACCCCATGGCGGAAGAACTCTCCGGGAAAGACGGTACCGGACCCCAGTTGCTGGGCTCGCTGGCCGCGGCGGCTCTGATCGTCGTCCTCGCCATCTGGGCTGTGACGGCGAAGCTGTGGCCCACCAGCATCGCCGGACGCGAGGCGGCGGAGGAGCGGGCCGAGGCGGCGGAAGAGGCCGCCGAGGAAAAAGCCGATGAGACCGGGGAGTCCCGCGAGGAAGGCGGCAGGAACCGCCGCCGCCGCGGGCGCGAGAGATGAGGAAGCCACTCCTGCTGCTGGCCGCGGCGCTGACGGCGTCCTGCGCCTCCGTGCCCGAGCGCGAATCCGCCGCTCCGCCCGCTCACGCCGCTTATGCCTGGGCGACCTTCGACGCGCGCGGGATCACCCGGTCCGCCGCCGCCGGCCCCGCCGACCGCGGCGGCGGGCGGGCGCTCACCCTCGACGATCCGGTGCGGATCGCGTCGATCAGCAAGCTCGTCGTCGCACTGGGCGCGATGCGGATGGTCGAGCAGGGGAAGCTCGACCTCGACCGCGACGTTTCCGATTATCTCGGCTGGCGGCTTCGCAACCCGGCGTTCCCGGGCGATCCGATCACCTTGCGGATGCTCCTGTCGCACCGCTCCAGCCTTCGCGACGAGGTCGATTACGTGATCCCGCTCGGCGGCACGGTGGAGGAGCGGGTGGCCGACCCCAGGGCCTACGATCCCGCCCACCGCCCGGGCAGCTTCTACCGCTATTCGAACCTCGGCTTCCCGGTCGTAGCGACGGCGATGGAGAAGGCGGGCGGCGAGCGCTTCGACCGGCTGATCGACCGCCTGGTGCTCAGGCCGATGAAGCTCGATGCCTGCTTCAACTGGTCGACCTGCTCCGATGAGGCGGCGGCGCGGGCGGTGGTGCTCTATTCGGCTTCGGGCGAGGTGCTTCGCGACGATCACAAGGGCAAAAGGCCCGACTGCCTGGTGGTCCCGGCGGCGGACGGAAGCTGCGACCTTTCGGACTATCGGATCGGGACCCATGGCGGCCTCTTCTCGCCCCAGGGCGGACTTCGGATCTCGCTTCGCGACCTCGCGGCCGTCGGGCAGCTGCTGCTTCGCAAGGGCCGGCTGGCCGACGGCGGGCGACTCCTCTCGGAATCGAGCATCGCCGAAATGATGCGGCCTCACTGGCGCTTCGACGGCTCGAACGGCGAGCAGGAGAAAGGCTTCTATTGCGGCTACGGATTGTCGGTTCAAATCCTGGCGCAATGCCCGCCCCAGGACGATCCCGCCGGCGACGGCCGAACGCGCTTCGGCCATGCCGGCGACGCCTACGGAGTCAAATCGGGCCTTTGGATCGATCCCGCCCGAGGCACCGGAATAGCCTATTTCGCCACCGGCATTTCCGGCGAGGCCAAAGGCTCCCGCTCCGCTTACTGGGCGATCGAGGAGTGGCTCGCGGCGAAGGCGCGGTAGCGCCGGCGCGGAGGCGTGAGGTCCCGCCCCCTCGTCATTCCGGCGAAGGCCGGAAAATCCATGACACCGGCAGCGACAGGCTGGACTCGATCCGTGTTCATGGATCCCGGATCAAGTCCGGGATGACGGACATGGGACCCCGGACTATTCCGTCCCCCGCCGCTCTCGCTCGCCGAGCAGGTGGCGCTGCCAGAACAGGAGGCTGGCCCAGAAGGCGTAATCCTGATTGGCCTTCTTGGCGAAGCCGTGACCCTCGTCCTGGGCGAGGAGGTGCCAGGCGGTGCCGCCGCCCCGGCGCACCGCCTTGATGACCTGCTCCGCTTCCGAGGCCGGGACGCGCGGATCGTTGCCTCCGGTCTGGACCATCAGCGGCAGTCGAAGCTCCTTCACTCGGGTGAGGGGCGAAATGGCGAGAAGCTTCTTCCTCTGCACCGGATCGCGCTCGTCGCCATATTCGACCCGCCTCAGGTCGCGGCGGTAGCTCTGGGTGTTCTCGAGGAAGGTGACGAAGTTGGAGATGGCGACGATGCAGTTCGCCGCCTTGAAACGGTCGCCGTAGCGGATCGCGCTGGCATAGCACATGTAGCCGCCATAGCTTCCGCCCATCTCGGCGAAGCGCTCCGGATCGAGGGCCGGATCGCGGGCGAGCACGTCGAGGAAGGCGCCGATGTCCCGGACCGAATTTTCACGAAGGTCGGGACCGTTGTCGAGTGCGACGAAGCGCTTGCCGAAGCCCGTCGAGCCCCGCACGTTGGGATAGAAGAGGGCGATGCCGAGCTCGTTCAGGAGATAGTTGTTGCGCCCGAGGAAGCCGGGACGCGACTGGCCTTCCGGGCCGCCGTGGATGCTCATGATGAGCGGCCTTCGGCCGGGGAAGCGGGCGGGATCGGGGCGGTAGAGGAAGCCCGACACCTTCTCGCCGTCGAAGCTGGTCGTCTCGACGAGCACCGGCTCGACGTTGCGGCGGGGATCGAGGCCGCCGGTCTCGCTCTCCGTCCAGCGGGCGACGGCGAGGGTCCGGGGGTTGACGACATAGACGTCGGAGGGCGAGCGGGCCGAGGACACGCCGACCGCGATGTCGCCCCAGGGCGCGACTTCGAGGCCGCCCATCGTTCCGACGGGGAGGCCCGCGACCGGGCGGCTCCGGCGGGTGCGGGTGTCGAGCAATTTGAGGCGGCCGATTCCCGCTTCGTTGACGATATAGGCGATGAAGCGGCCGTCGTCGGAGATGTCGAAGCTTTCCACGTCCCAGCGGGGCTCGGGCGCGACGGCGGTGAAGCGGCCCGTCGCCGGGTCGAGCATGCCCAGGCGCTGGAAGTCGGAGCCTTCGTCCGACGTTACCCACAAGGTGCCGTTCGGCGCAAATTGGGCGCCGCCGTAGGAGATGGGCGCAGCGTGATTCCCGATCGGGGTCATCCGGCCGGTGGCGACGTCGAGCCGGTAGAGGTTGGTCTTGGCGACGGAGAGATATTCGGCGACGACCGCGCTTCGGCCGTCGGGCGCGAAATCGGCGAGGGCCCAGCCGCCGCCCCTGACCTGGGCGAGCAGGCGGTTGCTCGCCGGGTTGCGCGGATCGACGATGTAGAGGTCGTTGTCGGTGCCGTTGCGACGGGTCGAGGTGTAGGCGAGCCAGCGGCCGTCGTGGCTCCAGGCGTTCATCGAATTGCGGCTCTTGCCGTCGGTGATCATCCTCAGCCGGCCGTTGTCCAGCACGTAGAGCTGCCAGAACTCGCTTCCGCCGACGTCCTTCTGGACGACCAGCACGTCGCCCAGCTTTCGGGCGTAGGAGGCGCCGGCGATGGCGTCGGCCTCGAAGGTGATCTGGCGCCGCATCCCGAGCGGCCGGGCGACCTCGTGGAGCTGGGCCGTGTTGCCGAAGCGGGTGGCGACGGCGATCGAGCGCCTGGCCGGGTTCCAGCCCTGAAGGCCGGCGGCGCGGAACTCCATATAGGGCCGGGTGCGCTCGGCGAGCGCGTCGGGAATGGCCGGGATGCCGTCGGCGACGAGGGCGGCGGGCTTCTCCACCTCGGCAAGGGCGGGAGAAGCGAGCAAGGCGGCGGCGGCGAGCAGGGAAAGGCGAAGGCGCATTGGCTGGGACCCCTGTTGAGAGCGGGGCGGACGCTAGGCCCATGAAACCTGTCGGGCAAGAATCGCCGAGCCGGGATCGAACGCCGGCGATCCGGAAGCCGTGACGGCGATCACGCGCCGTCACTCTCGCGACGCCTATAAGCCGATATCGGTCGCGGAGACCGTTCTCCGCTCATCGAAGGAGGAATGTGATGGCTGGACAGGCCGACTATAGCGATCCGCAAATCCGCGAAGCCGTCGCCCGGGCGATGCTCGACGAGACCGAAGTGAGCGGCGCCCAGGCGGGCGGCGCCGAAAGGCCCGTCGCCGCGGCCGATCCCAAGCAGCTCTTCTGCGACAATTGGGACACGGTGAAGCAAGTGCTGAATTTCCTGAAGCCGTTCCTGCCGCAGAAGCTTCAAGGCATCGTCGACATGATCATCAAGGCCGGCGACACACTGAAGCAGTTGATCTGCCGCTGACGCTCGCGACGAAGCCGCGCCGCCCGATCGGCGGTCGCCGCAGGCGGCGCGGCATCAGCATTCCACCACATTGACCGCGAGGCCGCCCAGCGACGTCTCCTTGTAGCGTTCGTTCATGTCGAGGCCGGTCCTGCGCATCGTCTCGATCACCTGGTCGAGGCTGACGAGATGGTCGCCGGTGCCGACGAGGGCGAGGCGGGAGGCTTCGATCGCCTTGATCGCGCCGACCGCGTTGCGCTCGATGCAGGGGACCTGGACGAGGCCGCCGACCGGGTCGCAGGTCAGGCCGAGATTATGCTCCATTCCGATCTCGGCGGCATTCTCGATCTGCGAGTTGGTGCCGCCGAGCGCCGCGGTGAGGCCGGCGGCCGCCATCGAGCAGGCGACTCCGACCTCGCCCTGGCAGCCGACCTCGGCGCCGGAGATGGAGGCATTCTCCTTGAACAGGGAGCCGACCGCGGCGGCGGTGAGGAGGAAGGTGCGGACGCCCTCCATGGTCGAATGGGGGGTGAAGCGCTGGTAGTAGCGAAGGATCGCGGGGACGATGCCGGCGGCGCCGTTGGTCGGAGCGGTGACGACCCGGCCGCCAGCGGCATTCTCCTCGTTGACCGCGAGCGCCCAGAGGTTGACCCAGTCGAGCACGGTGAGCGGATCCTGGAGCGTGCGCTCGGCGCGGTCGAGGAGGAGCTTGTGGAGGCCGGGGGCGCGGCGCTTGACGTTGAGTCCGCCGGGCAGGATCCCGGCGCGGCCGATGCCCCGGTCGATGCAGCCCTCCATCGCCTCCACGATCGAATCGAGGCGGGCGTCGATCTCCTCGTCGGGGCGCACCGCCCGCTCGTTGGCTCGGGCGATCTCGGCGATGGTGAGGCTCTCGCGCCCGGCGATGGCGAGAAGCTCGTCGGCGCAGCGGTAATTGTAGGGGATGTCCCACAGGCCCTCGGGCGGGGCGTTGCCGGCGATCGCCGCCTCGTCGACGACCGCGCCTCCGCCGACCGAATAGTAGACGGCGCTCTCCAGCATTGCGCCGGCGGCGTCGAAGGCGGTGAAGCGCATTCCGTTCGAATGGTGGGGAAGACGCTCGCGCTGGAGGAATTTGAGGTCGTTCGGCTCGTCGAAGGCGATTTCCCTGGCCCCGCCGAGGCGCAGGCGCCGGGCCGTTCGGACCGTTTCGATGAGCCGGTCGGCCGCGTCGGGATCCATCCGGTCCGGCCGTTCGCCGGAAAGGCCGAGCAGGATCGCGCGGTCGGTGGCGTGGCCCTTGCCGGTCAGGGCGAGCGATCCGTAGAGCTCGGCCAGGACCCGCCCGGTACGCTCCAGCAAAGCCTTTTGCGAGAGCGCCTCGACAAAGCGGCACGCGGCCGTCATCGGCCCCATCGTGTGGGAGCTCGACGGACCGATCCCGATCTTGAAGAGGTCGAAGACGCTGGTGACCAAGAAGGTACCTCCTGACGCCCCGGCAGATGGGCCCGCTTCGCGCTTCTGGCAAGCGGGAGAGCCGTTCGTCCTGCTCGAGTTCGAGGGCCGGGCGCGGCTCTACCGGGGTCCGACGGAGGTCGTGGAGGCGCGGCGGCCCGAAGAGGTCCGGCCGGCGCTGGACCGGCTTCGCGGGCGGCATTGCGCCGGCTTCATCGCCTATGAAGCGGGCCACGGGCTCGAGCCGAAGCTTGCGCCGGTGGCAAGCGGGGCCGGACCCGGGGTGCCGCCTTTGCTCTGGTTCGGGCTGTTCGAGGGCTGGGAGGAGGCCGATCCCGGCGCGCTTCTGCCGGACGCCGCGGGCGCCTGGGCGGGGACGCCTCGGCCGCTGGTGGAGCGCGAGGCGCATGCGGCGGCGGTGGCGGCGGCACTGGAGCATATCCTCGCCGGCGACGTCTATCAGGCCAATCTCACCTTCCCCGCCGAGGTCGCGACGGCCGGCCATCCGCTCGCCCTCTACGCCGCGATCCGTCCTCGGGCCCGGGCGGGGTGGGGCGGCGTGGTCTTCACCGGCGAGCATTGGCTGCTCTCCTTCTCCCCGGAATTGTTCTTCACGCTGGAGGCGGGGCGGGTGACGGCCCGGCCGATGAAGGGGACGGCGCCCGCGGGCAGCGACCCGGAAGCGCTTCGAAGCGATCCCAAGCAGCGCTCCGAGAATCTGATGATCGTCGACCTGCTTCGCAACGACCTCTCGCGCCTGTCGAAGCCGGGGACGGTCAAGGTGCCGGCCTTGTTCGAGATCGAGACCTATCCGACCGTGCTCCAGATGACCTCGACCGTGGTCGGCGAGCTCGAGGACGGGCGCACCGGCGTCGACCTGATCGAGACCATCTTTCCCTGCGGGTCGGTGACCGGGGCCCCCAAGATTCGGGCGATGGAGATCATCGCGTCGCTCGAAGGGGAACGACGTGGCCCCTATACCGGTAGTATCGGCAGGCTTGCGCCGGACGGCGAGGCCGCGTTCAATGTGGCGATCCGGACCCTGGTCCTTCAGGTCGGCGAAACGGCCGCCCGGATCGGCCTGGGCTCCGGGATCGTCGCGGACAGCGTCGCGGCGGACGAATGGCGCGAATGCCTGGCAAAGGGAGAATTTGTGGCAACGTGCCGACGCTTCGACCTCATCGAAACGATGCGTTTCGATCCGCACGAGGGGCTGTACGAGCTCGACCGCCACCTCGGCCGGATGAAACGGAGCGCCGACGCCTTCGGCTTCGCCTTCGACCGCCACCATGCGCGCAACGAGCTTCAGGCGGCGACCTTCTTCCTTCGGGAGGCGCGCAAGCTCAGGCTCCTATTGTCGAGCAGCGGCGCTCTGGCGATCGAATCCCGGCCGCTGCCGGCCGCGCTCGAAGGCTCGGTGGAGGTGGCGCTGGCGCCGCTTCCGGTCGAAGCCGAGGATTTCCGGCTCCGCCACAAGACCAGCGACCGGCGCTTCTACGACGAGGCGCGGGAGCGGGCGGGGGCGTTCGAGGTGGTATTCGCCGACCGCGACGGTTTCCTGACCCAAGGGAGCTTCACCAGCCTGTTCGTCGAGCGCGGCGGCCGGCTGCTGACTCCGCCGCTTCGGCGCGGGCTTCTGCCGGGAGTGTTGCGCGAGGTGCTGATCGAGAAGGGGCGGGCCGAAGAGGCGGATTTGCGCGCGGAGGACCTGCAGGGCGGGTTCTTCGTGGGCAATGCGGTTCGGGGGTTGATCGCGGCGACTCTTTGCCTCCCTGCGAGCGAAGGTCGCGGGGAGGGGGATTCTTCGTAGCATGATGGAGGGGTAGAAGGCGCGGGCTGTCGGCCGCTCGCGAGAGAACCGCCGGACGTCCCGGCAGCTACCCCTCCACCACCCTTCGGGTGGTCTCCCTCCCCATCCGGCGATGGGGAGGCAATCACGCCGCCAGCGGGAACCGCAAAAGCCTGTCGGCCACCGGCACCAGGGCCTCCGCCTTCGGCCCCACCGCTCGGACAATTTCGGGATGGCCGGCATCCAGCCCCCCCGTCAGCGACCCGAAAGCCGGTAGGATCAGCTTGCGTGCCGTCGCCACGAAGCAGCGGCGCGAGACCTGGCGGCCGCGATGGTGGATCCGGAGCTTGGGGTGGAAATGGCCGGACAGCTCGGGCCGCGGCTCGGCCGGGTCCGCCTCGTGGCGAAGCAGCAGGCCGTCCACTTCCACCTCTTCGGCGAGGGCGCCGCCGCAGGGATCGGCGAAGGCGGGGTCGTGGTTGCCGGTGATCCAGGTCCAGCTTGTCGCTCCGGTCAGCGCGGTCAGCATCTCGCGGGCGCGGGCGGGGAGGCGGTCGCAGCCGTGGCGGTCATGGAAGCTGTCGCCCAGGCACCAGATTTCCCTGGCATCGGTCGAAACGGCGAGCGCGGTAAGATCGGCGAGGGTGGCGAGCGAATCGTAGGGCGGGAGCATCTGGCCCATACGGGCGAACCAGCTCGCCTTCTCGAGATGGAGGTCGGCGACCAGCAAGGCCCGCCGCGACGGCCAGAAAAGGGCCCCCTGCGGAAGCGCCATCAGCTCGTGGCCACAGAACGAAAAGCGAACCATGACTCCGCTATAAACGCGGCGGCGACGGGGGCAAGAGTTCAGCGAGCGGAGTTGGG
>JASLBD010000196.1 GCA_030146745.1 Allosphingosinicella sp.
CGCGATCCAGGTGGCGGTCAAGGAGCATGCGCCGGACCGCATCGTCCTGCTCGGCCCCGGCGACACGCTCGGCGGAGCCATCGCCCAGGCGCTGATCGCGATCGAGTGGCGCGGCCTGCGCTCGAAAGCGGACTTCCAGGAGATGCAGTCGGCCGACCCGTTCCTGATCTCGATGGGACGCGAGGACCAGCGCGGGCTGGTCACGGGCAGATAGCGTCATGCCGGACTTGATCCGGCATCCATCTTTCCTGGTTCCAGCCGCATCGCGTGGAGAAGGTGGACCCCGGATCGAGTCCGGGGTGACGATTTCTACAGCCCGAAAAGGCCGCTCCCTTTCAGGTTCGCCGCGACCAGCCTGGCCCGAGCCTCGTCGCCCTTCAGCCGGGCCTCGCAATAGTCGCCGACCATTTGCGCCTGAGCTTCCAGCCGGGCCTCGGCGAAGCGCGTCTCGCCGGGCGCGTAAAGGTACATCGCCCGAGCGTTGAAGCGGCAGGCGGCAAGCTCGCGCCCGTATCTGAGGAAGAAGCGCAGGAGTCCGAGCCGCGCATATTGCCAGACATGGGTCATCTCGTGGAGGAACAGCCCGCGCGCATGCGGTTCGGCCTGCGCGAAGTCGGGGCGGTAGTGGGCGCCGAAATAGATCGTCTTGCGAAGCGTGATGGCGGTATTGCCGTTGCGGAAGGCGGCGCGCGGCAGCGGATTGTCGTCGTGACCGTCGACGAGGCGCACCGTCCGGGGATCGATCCGGCCGAGGAAGGCTTCGTCGAGGAGGCCGATCTCGTCGGCGGTGAGGGGGCGCAGGAAGCTCACTCCTCCAGCGCCAGCAGGGCGAAGGTCGCAAGCCAGTGCTCGCCCATATAGTCGCCGGCGACGTGGGGGAGGCTGGCGTCGAGATGCTCGTCGGCGGTGCGCCGGGCGAGCTCGGCCAGCTCCGGCTCCAGCGCCGGGGCGAGCCGGCGCCAGCACCAGGCGCGGCTGAGGTTGAGGCCGTCGAGATGGGCGATCTTGCCGTCCGAGCGATCGGAGACGGTGGCCGGGGTGAACAGGCTCTCCGGCTCGCTCTCGCCGAGCCTGGGCAGGAAATGGCCGAACCAGCTTCGGAAGGGCTCGTCACCGTTCGTGCGCCGCATGCACAGGGCTTCGGTCAGGGCGGAGGAGAGGAATTCGTCGCCGCCCGGCTCCCAGGCCTGGCAGTCGCGGTCCTGGCCGTACCAGCTTCGAGCCCGCTCGCGGATCCGGCCGGCGAGCGACGGGTGGTTCGCCTCGGCCCATTCGAGCGCTAGGATCATCGCGAAGGCGCTGTTGAAATGGGTGCCGACCCGGATCGGATAGGTAAGCTTGGGCAGGTAGATGTGGAAGCGCTCCGCAAAGGCGCGGGCGAGCGGTTCGAGGTCCGCCGCCCAGGGCCGGTCGCCGTGACGCTGCGCCTCGGCATGGAGCGCGAGCAGCCAGGCCCAGCCATAGGGCCGCTCGAAGCCGCCGGAATAAGCGCGGTCCAGATAGTCGAGCTCGCCCGCCACCTTGTCGGGGGCGAGCATCTCGTCGGCGAGCGCTTCGACCTCCCGCGCGACCGGCAGGTCCGGGAAAAGTCGGCGAAGCCGGAGCATCAGCCACCAGCCATGGACGCAGCTATGCCAGTCGAAGCTTCCGAAGAAGATCGGATGGAGCTGGCGCGGGGACAGCACGTCCTCGGGGCCGTCCATGACATGGTCGAGCTTGTGCGGATATTCCCGCGTGACGTGGCCGAGCGCGATCCCGGCGAAGCGGGCGGCGGTGTCGGGGGTGAGGGCGTGGGGCAATGTCGGGTCCGTCACCCCGGACTTGATCCGGGGTCCACCTTTCGTCGCACGCCATAAAGAAGGTGGATGCCGGATCAAGTCCGGCATGACGGGTCAGCGGAAGGCGAAGAAGTAGATGAAGAGGATGTTGATCGCGAGCATCGGCAGCGCCGTTCCGATCTGTGCCTTGATCACCCCGTTCTGGTCCTTGAGCTCGAGCAGGGCGGCCGGCACCAGGTTGAAGTTCGCCGCCATGGGGGTCATCAAGGTCCCGCAGAAGCCGGCGAGCATTCCGATCGCTCCGATCACCGCCGGATCGCCGTCATAGGTGAGGATCAGGAGCGGCACCCCGATCGCCGTCGCCATGACCGGGAAAGCGGCGAAGGCGTTGCCGGTGAGGATGGTGAACAGCGCCATCCCGACGCCGAAAGCGACGACCGCCGGAAAGATGGTGCCGTCCGGGATCACGGTCAGGATGAGGCCGCCGACGGTTCGCCCGACTCCGGTGTCGGCAAGGACGACCCCCAGGGCCGCGAGCATCATCGGAAGAACCGCCGCCCAGCCGACCGCGTCGATCAGCCGCCTCCCTTCCTGGAGCGGCGCCAGCGGCGGCGGCTTCAGCCAGGCGAAGATCGCGGCGAGTGCGATCAGGACCCCGGCGCAAAGCAGGATGAAGGTCTCGCGATTCTTCTCGAACAATGCCCTCTCGAACAGCGGGGTGTAGAGGTAGAGCAGGGTTCCGGTGACGGCGATGACGAGGACGATCAGGATCGGAAGGAACAGGGCGTTGCCGTAGCGCTCACCCCTCGCTTCACGCTCGGAATCGCTCGTCTCCGAGGCGCCCCGGCCGATCAGCTTCAGGCCTGCGAGGGCGGCGAGCGCGAGGACGATGCAGCCGTTCGCGAGGTCGCCGAGCCAGGAGCCGGCGATCAGGCTGAGCGCGAATAGGCCCCAGAAGGCGGCGTTGCCGAGACGCTTCGGATTGGTCCGGTCGGTGAGGCTGAGCAGGGCGAAGGCGGCGAACATCGCGCCGACCAGGTAGAGGACATGCTGGCCGGTGATCATGGTTTTGCCTCCCCATCGCCAGATGGGGAGGGGGACCCCGCGTAGCGGGGTGGGGATTCCGATCCGCCTCCACCCCCCTCCCCACCGCTTCGCGGCAGGGAGGCAAGTGTCCTGTCCAGAAGCATCAGCCTAGTGCTGTGGACGATGAACGCGGCGATTGCGGTGGGGATCGCCCACACCGCCAGCTCCAGCGGCGACAGCGAGATGCCATAGGCTTCGAGCGTCTGCTGGATGAGGACGATCGATCCGATCGCGAAGAAGATGTCCTCGCCGAAGAACAGCCCGACATTGTCGGTCGCGGCGGCATGGGCCTTGACCTTGTCCCGGGTCGCCTCGTCCAGCGGCCCGTGCCTGTTCTCGGCCGCCGCGACCGCCATCGGCGCGACGAGCGGCCGGACCGTCTGGGGATGGCCTGCGGTCGAGTGGAGACCGATCGCCGAGATGGCCTGCCGGTAGAGAAGATAGAGGATGAGCAGCCGACCGACCGTCGCCGCCCGGAAGCCGGAGATGACCGCCCTCGCCCGCTGCTGAAGGCCGTAGCGCTCGAGCAGTCCGATGACGGGGAGGACGATCCAGGGGACGGCGATGAGTCGGCTGTCGTTGAACGCCTTGCCGAGCTTTGAGATCACCTCGACGAGGTCGAGCCCGGCGAGCAGCCCGGTCGCGATCGCCGCCACCGGCACCACCACCATCGGGTTGAAGCGCAGCGCGAAGCCCAGGATGATGATCAGGATTCCGAGGAGCGGGAGGTAGTTCATGGCCGAGCCCCCGTCATCCCGGGCTTGACCCGGGATCCATGAACACGGGCATTTCCGGAAAGGGCAATGTTCATGGATTGCGGCCTTCGCCGGAATGACGGGACGGGCCGTAGCCCCCTCCCCCCGGAGTCTCGATCACGAACATGTCCCCTTCGCGCATCTCGGCCGACGCGGTGGCGCTCAAAGTCTCCACCGTCCCGTCCGCCCGGACCACCTGGTTGACTCCGGGCCTGGCGTCCCCTCCCCCCTCGATCCCGCGCGGCGCCACCTCGCGGCGGTTGGAGAGGATGTTGGCGCGCATCCTCGTCCGGAAGCGGATATGGCGCTCGACCCCGTCGCCGCCCTTGTGCGCGCCTTCGCCGCCGCTGCCGCGGCGGATGGCGAAACGCTCGACCAGGACAGGATAGCGGGTCTCGAGCACTTCCGGGTCGGTCAGCCGGCTGTTGGTCATATGGGTCTGGACGGCGCTCGCTCCGTCGAAATCGGGGCCAGCTCCGGCGCCGCCCGCGATCGTCTCATAATATTGATGCTCCTCGTTGCCGAAGGTGAAATTGTTCATCGTCCCCTGGCTCGGCGCAAGCGCCCGGCAGGCCGCGAA
>JASLBD010000237.1 GCA_030146745.1 Allosphingosinicella sp.
GATCCGCATCGGCCGGATCGAAGGCTCGATCTGGAGCGACACCAGGCTTCGCGACGTCCGCCTGTACGATCCGAAGGGCCTGTTCGCGGAATCGCCCCAGATCGAGGTGGACTGGCAGCCGCTCGGCTGGATCACCAACCGGCTGATCATCCACCGCCTCGAATCCGATCTCGTCGAACTCCACCGACTGCCCGGGCTCCGTCCGAGCGATCGGCCGGGGCCGGTCCTGCCCGGCTTCGACATCCATATCGGGCGTCTCGACGTCGCCCAGCTCAGGATCGGACGGGCGGTGACCGGGCAGCCGCGCGTGGCGAGCCTCGCCGGCGAAGCCGACATCCGCTCCGGCCGGGCCCTGGTCGATCTGAAGGCGGCGGTGAAGGACGGCGGCGACCGGCTCTCGCTCTTCCTCGACGCGGAGCCGGACCGCGACCGCTTCGACCTCGACGTCCGTCTCGCCTCGCCGGCCGGCGGAGTGGCCGGGGCGATGCTCGGGACCGGACGGCCGATCGCCCTCATCGTCGACGGCGACGGCAGCTGGGCGCGATGGAACGGCGTCGCCCGGCTTGACCTTTCAGGGCGACGCACGGCCGACCTGCGCCTTCGCGCCGAGAACGGCCGCTACAGCCTCGCCGGCCGGATCGCCCCGGCGCAATTCTGGAAGGGCAAGAAAGCGAGGCTGACCGCTCCGGTCGTGCGGGTGAGCGGCAGCGCCACGCTCGAGGACCGCCGGCTTAGAGGGCGGCTGGCGCTCCGCTCGCCGGCGATGAGCCTGGTCGGAACCGGCACGATCGACCTCGCCCGAAGCGCCTTTCGCGACCTTCGTGTCGGCGCCGATCTGCTCCAGCCCAGGGCTATGTTCCCGAACATGACGGGGCGGAAGGTCCGGCTGGTCGCGCTCCTCAACGGCCCGTTCAGCACCTTCGCCTTCGCCTACCGCCTCACCAGCCCGCGGGTCGCCTTCGATAATACGGGCTTCGAGGACGTCTGGGCGCAGGGGCGCGGGCGTTTCTCGAAAGCGCCCGTCACGGTCCCGATCGTCATGTCGGCGCGGCGGGTGACGGGGGTCGGCGACGTCGCCGGCGGGATCCTCGCCAATTTGCGCGTCGAGGGCGTCCTCAAGGTGACCGGCAAGGCGTTGACCGGCGAAGGGCTGACCCTCACCTCGGACAAGCTCAAGGGCAAATTGAGCCTCTTCGTCGACCTGATCACGGGCCGGTTCGACGTCGTCCTGTCGGGCGGGGTCGCCCGCTATCTGATCCCCGGCCTCGGAATCGTCGACGTCCTCAGCGAATTGAAGGTGGTCCGGCACCCGAGCGGCAAGGGCACTCTGGTCACCGGCAAGGGCCGAGCCTGGGTTCGGCGCTTCGACAACAAATTCCTCGCCGGCCTCGCGGGCGGCCTTCCCTATCTCGAGGCCGATCTCGTCCGGGGCAACGATTTCGTCCTCCATTTCCGAAACCTCGTCCTCACCGCCCCGAAGATACGGATAACCGGCACCGGCTTCCGGCGGCGGGACGGCACCTTCTTCTTCGAGGGCAAGGGCGCCCAGACGACCTACGGCCCGTTCGCGATGAGCCTCGACGGCCGGATCGAGCGGCCGAAGCTCGCGATCCGCCTCGCCCGGCCGAGCGAGGCGCTGGGGCTGAGCGACGTCCTGCTCAACCTCGATCCGACCCCCGCCGGCTACGCCTACCGGGCGGCGGGAGGATCGCATCTCGGCCCCTTCACCTCGAACGGAGCCATCCTTCTGCCCAGGGACCAGCCGGCGCTGATCCAGGTGGCGGCGATCGACGTCTCGAGCACGAGGGCCTCGGGCGCCCTGCGCTCCGACGCCGGCGGCTTCACCGGCCAGCTCAACGTCGACGGCGGCGGCCTGGCCGGCCGCCTCGCGTTCAGCCCGTTCAACAACCTGCAGCGCGTCGCGATCGACCTGCGGGCCGACAATGCCCGCTTCGCCGGGCCACCGCCGATCGTCATCCGGAGCGGCCGGCTGGAAGGCGTCGCCTTGCTCGATCCCGCCGGGACATCCCTCAAGGGCACGCTGACCGCCCGGGGCCTGAGCCGCGGAGCGCTCTCCATCGCCAGCCTCAACGCCAGCGGCGAGCTTCGCGGCGGGACCGGCCAGGTCAGGGCCCGGATCGCCGGCACGAGGGGGCGCGACTTCGTCTTCGACACCGTCGCCGACATCGCGCCGGGAAGGCTCCGGCTGACCGGCAAGGGCACCGTCGACCGGCGCGCGATCGTGCTGGGCGAGCCGGCGGTGCTGACCCGCGAGGGCGACGGCTGGCGCCTCGCCTCCACTTCGCTCAGCTTCGCGGGCGGCAACGCCACCGTCTCCGGCCTGTTCGGCGGATCGGCGAGCGAATTGAACGCCCGGGTGGAGTCGATGCCGCTCGGAGTGCTCGACATCGGTTGGCCCCGTCTCGGGCTTGGCGGCTCCGCCTCGGGCACCTTGAGCTACCGGTTCGGGGCGGTCGGCGAGCCGAGCGGCGATGCCAACCTGCGAGTCCGCGGCCTCACCCGCTCCGGGCTGGTCTTGTCCTCGCGCCCCGTTGATATCGGGGTGGTCGCCCGGCTGGCCGGAGGCAATGCCGCGCTTCGAGCGGTCGCCGTCAGCGAGGGACGGACGATCGGCAGGGCCCAGGCCCGGCTCGCTCCGATCGGGCGAAGCGGCAATATCGGCGAGCGGCTCAGCGCCGCGCCCCTGTTCGCCCAGCTTCGCTACAACGGCCCCGCCGATACGCTCTGGCGGCTTACCGGGGTCGAGCTTCTCGACGTCTCGGGACCGGTCGCGGTCGGCGCCGACGCGCGCGGGACTCTGAACAATCCGCAGATCCGCGGCTCGCTCAGGACCGAGCGGGCTCGGATCGAGAGCGCGGTGACCGGGATGGTGATCGACAATTTCCGGGCCTCGGGCCGCTTCGGCGGCTCCAAGCTGGTCCTCGACAGCTTCACCGGGACGACCAAG
>JASLBD010000288.1 GCA_030146745.1 Allosphingosinicella sp.
GCCCGGCCAGCAAGAGCTTCTTCGGCAAATTGAAGGGCCTGTTCGACGCTTAGTTGCCTCCCCATCGCCAGATGGGGAGGGGGACCACATGAAGTGTGGTGGAGGGGTAGAAGGCGCAGGCCTCCGCCGTCCCGCGCCCGATCCTCCCAGACCTGCGCCATTTACCCCTCCACCAGGTTTCACCAGGTCCCCCTCCCCATGCTGCGCATGGGGAGGCAAGAGGGTGGCCCCCCGCGTGAATGTGGCTATGCTCGTCCCATGCGCGTCCTGCTCCCGCTCCTCGCCCTCGCCGCCGCCGCCTGCGCGACCGCGCGGGAGCCGAGCGCCACCTTCGCCAACCCCGTCATCGATTCCGATTTCCCCGATCCCGCCATCCTCCGGACCAGGGACGGCTATTATTACGCCTACGCCACCCAGACCCAGCGCGACGGCAAGTGGGTCAACCTCCAGGTCGCCCGTTCCCGAGACCTCTTCGCCTGGGAGCATCTCGGCGACGCGCTTCCGGCCAAGCCGGCCTGGGCAAGCAAGACTCAGGATTTCTGGGCGCCGCATGTCGCCGAGCATCGCGGCCGCTACTACCTCTATTATTCGGCCAAGCCCGACGAGGCGCTGACCGACGACAAGAAGGGCCTCTGCCTCGCCGTCGCCACCGCCGACCGCCCCGAAGGGCCGTTCACCGACATGGGCCATCCGCTCGAATGCGGCCCCGGCTTCGTCAACATCGACCCGATGTCCTTCGAGGACGGCGCCACCGGCGCACGCCTGCTCTACTGGGGCTCCGGCTTCGGGCCGATCAAGGTGCGCGAGCTGGCGCCGGACCGGATGTCCTTCGCCCCGGGAAGCAGGGCGATCGACCTCATCCACGCCGACAAGAAAACGCCCTATCGCAACCTCGTCGAAGGCGCCTGGGTCGTTCTGCGCGGCGGCTATTACTACCTCTTCTATTCGGGCGACAATTGCTGCGGCAAAGGCATGCGTTACGCGACGATGGTGGCGCGCTCGCGAAGCGCTACCGGCCCGTTCGAGCTTCAGCCGGGCACCCTTCTCGAACAGAAGGGCAAATGGCACGGCCCGGGCCACAACAGCGTGATCGACGACGAATATGGCGAGAGCTGGATCGTCTACCACGCGGTCGATGCCGCCCGGCCGCGCACGAAGCCGACCGACGAGATCAATACGCGGCGGGTCATGCTCATCGACCACCTCGTGTGGACCCACGAATGGCCCGAGGTGAAAGGCCCGATCAGCGGACCGCAGCGGCGCCGGTATCCGGAGCGGTGGGCGGAAGATTGAATCGCTTGAAAGCTTCCATCAGGCCCGGCCGGTTCGTCGCCTTCGCCGTCGAGAGCCTGACGAAGAAGCATCGGCACTGAAATCCTCCCATGCCTCGCATGAGGATATTCAGCCCCGCCTGGGGATTACCAGCCCGCGCTGCACCGCCGGCCGCTCCAGTCCCCGCTCCAGCCAGGCCGGCACGTTGGTGAGGCTGTCGAAATCCACAAGCGCGCGCGCCTCGTAGAAGGTGACGAGGTTGCGCACCCAGCCCAGGGTCGCGACGTCGGCGATGCCGTACTCGCCCATGATCCAGTCGCGACCCTCGAGCCGCCCTTCCAGCACGCCGAGCAGCCGCTTCGACTCGTCGAGGTAGCGCTGCAGCGGTCGCTTGTCCTCGACCGCCTTGCCGGCGAAGCGGTTGAAGTAGCCGACCTGGCCGAACATCGGGCCGACCGCGGCCATCTGGAAGAAGACCCACTGGATCGTTTCCCATCGCCGCGCCGGGTCCGCCGGCATCAGCAGCCCCGTCTTGTCGGCGAGATAGAGCAGGATCGCGCCCGACTCGAACAGGACCAACGGCCTCCCGTCCGGGCCGTCGGGATCGAGGATCGCCGGGATCTTGCCGTTCGGGTTGAGCGAGAGGAATTCGGGAGTCCAGGTCTCGTTCTTCGTGATGTCGACCAGATGCGGCTCGTAGGGGAGGCCGGTCTCCTCCAGCATGATCGACACCTTCACGCCGTTGGGCGTGTTGAGCGAGTAGAGCTGGAGCCGGTCCGGGTGCTCGGCGGGCCAGCGGCGGGTGATCGGGAAAGCGGATAAGGTCATCTTTACCTCCTCGTGCCGGACTCGATCATGCATCCATGAACACGGATCGCGCTTACCGGACACCTCGGTGTTCGTGGACCTCGGATCAAGTCCGGGGTGACGGACCCTCGCCGAACACCCGCTCGAAGATCGTGTCCACGTGCTTGAGGTGATAGCCGAGGTCGAAGCTCTCCTCGATCCGCTCCGGCGGAAGCAGGCCGGCAACCTCCGGATCCGCCTTCAGCAGCTCGAGCAGCGAAAGTGCCCCCTCGCTCTCCCACACCTTCATCGCGCTGCGCTGGACGAGGCCGTAGGCCTGCTCGCGGCTGGCGCCCGCCTGGGTCAGGGCGAGGAGGACGCGCTGCGAGTGGACGAGTCCGCCCATCAGGTCGAGATTCCTCTGCATCCGCTCGGGATAGACGAGCAATTTGTCGATCACCCCGGTCAGCCGGGCGAGGGCGAAGTCGAGGGTCACCGTCGCGTCCGGCCCGATATAGCGCTCGACCGACGAGTGGCTGATGTCGCGCTCGTGCCACAAAGCCACGTTCTCCAGCGCCGGGTTGACATAGCCCCGCACCATCCGGGCGAGCCCCGTCAGATTCTCGGTCAGGACGGGATTGCGCTTGTGCGGCATCGCCGACGAGCCCTTCTGGCCCGGCGAGAAATATTCCTCCGCCTCGAGCACCTCGGTGCGCTGCAGGTGGCGGACCTCGGTCGCCAGCCGTTCCACGGACGAGGCGATGACGCCCAGGGTCGCGAAATACATGGCGTGGCGGTCGCGCGGGAT
>JASLBD010000315.1 GCA_030146745.1 Allosphingosinicella sp.
GCGAAGAAGACCCAGCCGTAGACGAGATGGTCGATCCCGACCGCGACCTCGTTGTCGGTCCGCCAGGCGACGTAGATGGTCCCGAACGCCCTCGCCCCGTTGGCGAGCACCGAGACCGCGAGCGCGAAGGCGACGAAGGCGAGGCGCCGCGGCCAACCGCGGAAGCAGAGGTTGGCGGCAAGGGCGGACAGCGCCGCCATCGCGACCAGGAACCTGACCCCGGAGCAGGCCTCGGCGACCCGGAACAGGCCGCTCGGCGTGGAGATGAAGATGCCCTCGATATGCGCCGGCACCCCGGTCAGGGCGAGCAGCGCCATGCTCATCTTCGCGGTCAGGGTCTGGAGCGGCGGAACCAGCTCCTCGCCGAACGGCACGAGGAAGAAAGCGTAGAACAAGGGAAAGGCGATCCCCCTCGCCACCGCCTTGCCGAGGCAGGCGATCGCGCTCCCCTGAAGCATCAGGACGAGTCCGAAATGGCGAAGCAGTGCGACATTGCCCGCCTCGCCGAGCAGCCAGGCCGCCCCGCCGGCTCCCACTACGGCCAGCCCCGGCGCCCAGGCCCTCGGCGCCAGCGCCTTGAGCTCGGGCAGGCGCTGCCAGACCAGCCAGGCGATGATCGGCAGGACCAGCGCGCAATGGTTGAAGGTGGTGCTGGTCCACCAGATCCGGACCATGTCGGCGGCGTCGCGCGCGAACAGGAGCCCAATCGCGGCCGCCGCGGCGCCGAGCGCGACGAGGTGGCTTCGCCAGGCCGAGGCGAGCGGATCGGCGCGGACGATCGGGAGGACCGCCGTCATGCCGCCGCCTTGCGAGGGGTTATGCCGACGATCCCGCCGAGCGCCGCGAGCCGCGCCTCCCAGCGATAGGCCTGCTCCATCCGGCGGCGGGCGCCCTGCCCCATCGCCTCGGCCCGCCGCGGATCGTCGAGCAGGCCCGCGATCGCCTCCGCCTGGGCCTCGGCCTCGGCGGCGACGAGGAGGTGGCGGCCCGGCTCGGCCTCGATCCCCTCGAAAGCGGCCGGAGAGGCGACCACCGGGCGGGCCATCGCCATCGCCTCGAGCACCTTGTTCTGGATTCCCCGGGCGATCCTCAGCGGCGCCGCGACGACGTCCGCCGCGGCCAGCCAGGAGCGCACGTCCGGCACCGCCCCGGTGACGATCGTCCGGGGCCCGGCGAGCCGGCGCACCGCCTCGGGCGGCTTGCGCCCGACGATTGCGAAGCGCGCCTTGGGAAGCATCGGCATCACCTCGCCGGCGAACCAGCGCACCGCGTCGATATTGGGCGCGTAATCCATCTGCCCGGTGAAGACGATCAGCGGCCCGCGCTCCTCCACATTGGGGAAGCGGGCGGCGGGATCGTAATAATCGAGGTCGACCCCGTTCTGGACGGCCCGGACGTCGGCGCGCTCGAGACCAATGCGGCGCCTGAACAGCGCCGCCTCGGCATCGCTGACGAACAGGCTGACGTCGGCCCGGGCCGCGACCGACCGCTCGAACTCGGCAAGCCTTCGCCCCTCGCGGCGGTGGATCGGCGCCATCGCTCCGCCTTCGGCGCCATAGGCTTCGAACTTGGCCGAATCGACGTCGCCGAAATCCATGACGAAGCGGGCGCGAAGGTCCTCGGGCACGAATTGCGCCATCTGCCCCGAAAAGGCGAACACCGTCCCGATCCTGCCGCTCGCAATCATCCTCTCGACGAAGCCGCGCAGCCTTTCGCTGTCGAACAAGGTGAGCGAGACCGGCTTGCCCTCGATCAGGGCCCGAGCCCCGGCCACGACTTTCGACGTTCGCCGAACCTCGACATGCGCCTCCCCCAGCGCCGGCCCGATCGCCTCGCGAAGACCGGCGAGGTTGGCCGCATCGGCCTTGTCGTCGGCGAGGCAGGCGAGATGCACGGGCCCGAGGCCCGCCAAATGCTTCAGCTCATGGAAGGTGCGGATCTTGTCGCCCCGGTCGGGGGGGAACGGGATACGATGGGCGAGGAACAACGTGTCGGCCATCAGCCCAGGCCTCTCGCCAGGACCGGCCCGAGCCGGTTCGAAACCCACAGCGGAAGCTTCTTCCAGGCTTCGACCTTGAGCCGGTTCTTCGAGCTCAGCGGGTTGATGTCGCGCGCCGCGGCGCCGGGCGCGGTGCGGATTCCGTAGCGCAGCGGCTCGGCCTCCATGCCCCAGTTCATCTTGAAGCTGTAATTGCCGGTGCCGACCTTGGAGCGGCCGAAATCGAAGCGGGTGCAGCCGCGCCTCGAGGCGTGGCACATGACTTCGAAATAGAGGAGCTCGCTGGCGAAGCAGTCGCGCGCCGCCGTCGTTCCGCCGCCCCAATAGGGATGGACGACACCCTTGAAGTAGAAATTGAGGACGCTTGCGACCGGACTCGCCCCGTCGGAGATGGTGACGATGTCGGCATCCTCGCCGAAAAGGTCGAGCATCGCTTCGAACAGGCGGGGCGGGAAGACCGGCGAGCCGAGGTTGCGCATCGATTCGCCGTAGACGTCGAAGAAATCGGAGCGGTCCTGCGGCGCCGAGCCCACCCGGACTCCGAGCCCGCGCTCCCGCGCCCGCCTCACTCCGCGGTGGCGGCGCTTGATCGACCTGAAGATCGCCTCCTCGCCCTGCGGCAAATCCATGGCGAAGCCGACATAGACGTCGTCCCGGACCGCATAACCGTGCCCGAACTCCCCTCCGCGCAGCTCCAGGGTGGCGCAGCCGATCCGGTCCGCGAGCCCGGCGGCGGCGCCCAGGAGCGCGGCGGCGGCGGCCCCGTCGTCGGCTATCGCCCCGCCGCCGGTGCCGAAGCCGGTCGAGACCAGGGCCCGGCCGAACAGGGCCGAGCGGACATCGGTGAGCGGAAGGCAGCCGGCGAGCCCGCCCCCGGGGCGTTCGGCGACCAGATAATGGCTTCGCTGGCCGCAGCCGCGCTCGACCGCGAGGCTCCATTGCGGGCGGTGGAAAAGGACGGACTGCGGATGCTCGGCGACATAGGAGTCGATCCGGGCCCGTTCGGCGGCATCGGACAGACGGGCGGCGCGCACCGCGACCGCCGTGATCGGCGAATAGTGGGTCACGACAGCCTCTCCCGCTCGCGCTCGACCACGGCATCGGTTCGGCCCCAGGTGTGGGCGTTGAACAGTTTCAGCAGCTTGGGGCGCATTGCCGAGAGACGGCTGTAATGGCGAAGCCGCGATTTGAGCGGCGCTCCCGCGACCCGGGGCTGGCCCGGATCGATCTCCCAGGGGTGGAAATAGAAGACGGCGGGGCGGCGGTCCTCTTTGTTCACCCGGTCGATCGCCCAGTGCGAGAAACGATAGGGGAGAAGCCGGAAGAAGCCCCCGCCCCCCGCCGCCATGCGCCGTCCGGCGAGTTCGACGGTGGTCACCGGAAGCTCGATCAGATCGGAGCCGGCAAGCGGCCGGTGGGCGAAGCGCGGCGCCTCGCGCCAGCCGTAATGGTCGTGAGCGACCGGGGCGACGCTGGAGGAATAGGCATAGCCTTCCTCGGCGAGGATCCGGTGCGCCCAGGGCGTTCGGGCGTCGATCGAGAAGCTCGGCGCCCGGTAGCCCTTCGGCTCCACCCCCGCGGCTTTCGAAATGGCTTCATGGGCGCGGCGCAGGTCGGCCCGGAAGCCCTCCTCGCCCAGGGTGAAGACCCGCCGATGGTCCCAGCCGTGGCTGGCGATCTCATGCCCTTGCGCGGCGGCGCGGCGGATCAGGGCGGGGTGGCGCTCGGCGACCCAGCCCAAGGTGAAGAAGGTCGCCTTGACCCCGGCCTCGGCGAACAGGTCCAGCACCGCCTCCGCGTTGCGCTCGACGCGCTGCTCCAGCCCGTCCCACTGGTCGCGGCGGATGACCGCCTCGAAGGCGCCGACCTGGAACCAGTCCTCGACGTCCACGGAAAGGGCGTTCAGCATGTGTGGGCACTTCCCGAGCAACTGTTCCCTCTCCCGTCCTTACGGGAGAGGAGGGGCCCAAGCGAAGCTTGGGAAGTGAGGGTCTGTAGCACTGAGTCGGCAAGACCCTCACCTCCCACCGCTTCGCGGTGGGCCCCTCCTCTCCCGCGGAAAGCGGGAGAGGGGAAACCCTCCCCGACCAAGCTCGGGGAGGAATCATGAACCCTAAGCGGCATTGCTGCGGCGCGGCTGGCTTTCGTTCTCGACCCAGTCGAGGAGCACGGTCAAGACCCGGCGCACCGCCGCCTCCTGCTCGTCGAGCCGCGCCTCGATGGCGGCGATCCGGCGCTCCAGCGCAACGTCGCCGCCGGGTTCCGCGGAGACCGGCGGCCGGCGCAGGGGAAGGACTCGCGTCGAGGCGCTGGCCGGGCGGTCGGCGGCCATGTCCGCTGCAACCGCTTCCACGTCGTTGCCGCCGATCGACTCCAGCCCCTCGACTCCGGCGTAGAGCAGGACCCGGTTGGCGAGCTGGTTCAGCTTGCGCGGAACTCCGCCGCTATGGCGGTAGAGGGCTGCGAAAGTCTCGGGCTCGAAGCCCGGGCGTCCCTGCCAGCCGGCGACGGCGAGGCGGTGCACCATGTAGGGCTCGACCTCGTTGGCATCCATCGCCTCCAGATGATGGCTTGCGATGACCCGCTGGCGAAGCTGCTCAAGGCTGTCGTCCTCGGCGACCCGATCGCGGAACTCGGGCTGTCCGAGCAGGAAAATCTGAATGAGCGCACGGCCTTGGCTGGTGAAGTTCGAAAGCATGCGAAGCTCTTCGAGGGCCGAGACCGGAAGGTTCTGGGCTTCGTCGACGACCAGCAGGGTGCGCTTGCCCCTCCCCGCTTCCTCGCGCAGCCTCTGCTCGATCCGGTCGAGCAGCTGCGCCTTGGCGACTCCGCCGGTCTCGAGCCCGAGGCCCTGGGCCGCGAGGCGGAGCATGTCGTCCCCTTCGACCTGGGTCGAGACGAGGCTGATCGCGTTCAGCCGCTCGCGGTCGATGGTGGCCATCAGATGGGCGACCAGAGTGGATTTGCCGGCGCCGATCTCGCCGGTGATGACGATGAATCCCTCGCCTTGGGCGAGGCCGTAGCCGAGATAGGCCATCGCCTTCTTGTGGGTTCGGCTCTCATACCAGTAACGCGCGTCCGGCGTCAGCTGGAAGGGGCGCTCCGAAAGGCCGTAATGGTCGGTGTACATCGCGGGAGTCCCTCAGAAAGTGTAGCGCAGGCCGGCCAGGATCGAGCCGTAGCTGGCATCGAATTCCCCGGCCTGGGTGGTGTAGAGGCCCGCGGCGATCTGGGCCTGGAGCCGGTCGCGGAAGACGTTGCGGTAGTAGCGCCCGGTGAGCCCGGCGCCGAAGCTGGCGTCGGTATCGGCGATGCCGCTGTCGAACCATGCGGCATAGGCGTCGAAATCGTAGCCCGAGCTCCGAGTCAGCCGGCGGCCGAGATTGCCCTGCAGGCTGAAGCTCTGGTCGGTGACCCCGTTGAGAGCGAACAGGCTGCTGTCGGGCGCCAGATATTTGCGGTTGGCGTAGCCGGCGCCCAGCCCCATGGTCCACGGTCCCCGGGCCGCCGAATATTGGATGTTGGCGCCGCGGTTGCGGAAGTTGAAGTTGGCGATCGACTGGAAGGCGTCGCCGAAGCAGCGTCCGGTGCCGGGATCGTTCCCGAAGACGCAGCCGGC
>JASLBD010000329.1 GCA_030146745.1 Allosphingosinicella sp.
TTCCCGGCCAGCAACGGCGAGCAGCTGATGCTGGTGACCGACCAGGCGAAGCTGATCCGGATGTCGGTCGGCGACACCCGGATCATCGGCCGGGGCTCCGCGGGCGTGCGCCTGTTCCACGTCGCCGAGGACGAGCATGTCGTCTCCGCCGCCCGGATCGACGAGGACGAGGAGCCGGAGAACGAGGCCGAGGACAGGGTCGCCGAGGACCTCGGCGAAGCGCCCCCCGTGGCGGCGTCCGACACCGTTCAGCTCGACGACGGGACGGGGCCGGAGACCCTTCCGGACAGCCAGGAGGAAGAGGACGAGGGCTAATCCGCCCGGTTGGCGGGCCACGATTCCATGGCGAAGATCATCGCCTGCTGCCACGAATGGTCCTGTCCGTTCGGGAACATCAGGTCCTTCTGGTTCTGTGGCGTACCCGTGAACTGCTGGATGTCCTGCGAGAAGGACCAGACCATCATCCCCATCTTGGAGGCCCCCTGCGGCTGCCACGCGGCGAGCTGGACGGCGGTCGGGATGGAGGTGAAGGCGGCAGCGCTGCTGTCCGGGCCGGCGTTGACCCCGATCATGACCTTCTCCGGTGCGAAGCCGGCGTCGACGTAGCCGGCAAAGGCCGACTTCAGCATTGCCGGGTCGTTGCCATAGTCCATGATGGCGCCGTAATCGAGCGAGGCGACGAGCTGGGAGATATAGCCCGAATCCGCCCAGAGCGCCTTGGAAAGGACCTTCCCGGCCGGCAGGGCCGCCTTGAGGCCCTGGACGATCGGAACGATGGCGGCCCCGCACGTCGGATATTCGTCGTCGATGTCGATCCCGTCCAGGTTGAGCCCCGAAGGTCCCAGAACGTAGTTCGCCACATAGGCGTAGAAATCCTGCTCCTGGCCCTCGGGGATGGAGCCCCAGCCCACATTACCCTTGCCGGTGACGGTGAGCACGACCTTGATCCCCGCCGCCTGAAGCTGCGCCACCTCCTTCTGGTCGACCGCCTTCTTGAGGAGCGGGTCGATCAGCAAAGGCTGTTCCTGGAAATTCTCACCCGGATTGAAGGTGGATGCCATGAGATTGACTATGTCGATCTGATTGGAACCGTCCGCCCGTCGGTATTTGAGTACATCCGTGAGAGGGACGTACACGTTCTGCATATTATTCGGATCGCCGATACCGACCTTGGGCAGCCAATAGGCTGCGAGAATCTGCCGAGTCATTTCCCCCCCACTTTCGTTCAGGCGCGGAACGCGCGTCCGGGAAGTTCCTATGCACGGTTGAGCGGGTCAAGCGGACTTGCCGCCATTATGGCGTAAGTTTCCGAGCGGAAACGCCCGCCCGCCGCCATCCGGCCGCGGGGGAGAAAAGCGCTTGCCAATGGAGTAAATTCTGCTATTTCTGTTTTTACAGAAAGGATCGGCAGTGAGCTTGCTGGATCATCCCGACGCCAAGGCCTTCATCCTCCACTGGGGGGAGATGGGGACTCAATGGGGGGTCAACCGTTCGGTGTCGCAGATCCACGCGCTCCTCTACCTGTCCGACCGCGCCCTTCCCGCCGACGACATCGTCGAGCAACTCGGCCTCGCCCGCTCCAACGTCTCAACCGGCCTCAAGGAGCTGCAAGGCTATGGGATCGTGCGCCGGGTCCATATCGAGGGCGACCGCCGCGACCATTTCGTCGCCGAGGCGGACCTGTGGGAAATGCTGACCCGGATCGTCGCGGAGCGCAAGCGGCGGGAGATCGACCCGACCGTCGCTCTCCTCGCCGAACTCTCGGCGAGACTCGCCAAGGATGACAGCGCACCGCCGCATGTGCGCGAGCGGATCACCCGGATGCATGAGTTCATTTCCACCCTCGGCAATTGGTACGAGCAGGTGCGAGGCCTGCCCAAGCCCACCCTCGTCACCCTGATGAAGCTCGGCGGCAAGGTCGCCCGCTTCATTCCGGGCGCCGGCAAGCCCGGCCAGCCATAGGAGATTCGAACCGCCGCCCAGCCTGTATGCACGCCCGAGTATTTCGGTTTTTACAGAAGCAACGGAAGAGAAAGGAACGAAACATGGTCGAGATCGCCTATGCCCTCTATCTGCTCATCACCCTCGCCATCACCATCTGGGTGGCCCGCACGCTGTCGCGCAACGGAAAGGTCTTCCTGGTCCAGTGCTTCGGCCACAACGAGGAGCTTGCCAACTCGACCAACCATCTGCTCGTGGTCGGCTTCTATCTGGTCAACATCGGCTTCATCACCCTGACCCTCAGCATCGGCGCCGAGCCGACGACCCCGGCCGAAGCGATCCGATTCCTCAGCAGCAAGATCGGCCTTGCCGTGATCGTGCTCGGGGGAATGCACTTCTTCAACATGTCGGCGATCGCCCGTTTCGGCCGCAAGGTGAACGAGTGGTTCTCCGACCAGCGGGCCGGCGCGGCCGCGCTTTGACGCCCGGTGCGGGCGCGGCCTTTCCCGGGCCGTGCCCGTCACCCCTGGAGAAAACCCATGCGCGCAAGCTCACCGTCTCTCGCCCTGCCCGCATTCCGCCAGCCGGACCGAGGCGAGCCTTCCCCGGAGGCCGCGGCGCCGCTATCGCGCCGGCATGACGTTCGAGGTCCATATCATCGGCGGCGGCCTTGCCGGATCCGAGGCCGCCTGGCAGCTCGCCGAAGCGGGCGTGAAGGTGCGCCTCTCCGAGATGCGTGGCTCCGGGGAAACGACCGCGGCCCACCATACGGACAGCTTCGCCGAGCTGGTCTGCTCCAACAGCTTCCGCTCGGACGATGCCGAGCATAACGCCGTCGGGCTGATCCATGCCGAGATGCGCCGGCTCGGCTCGCTGATCATGGCCGCGGCCGACGCCCACCGCGTGCCCGCCGGGTCGGCGCTGGCCGTCGACCGCGAAGGCTTCGCCGCCGCCGTCACCGAGCGGATCGCCGCCCATCCCGGCATCGAGGTCGTCCGGGAGCGGGTCGACGCCCTTCCCGCCTCCGGCCCGACCATCGTCGCGACCGGCCCGCTGACGGCGATGAAGCTGGCGGAATCGATCGGCGCCGCCACCGGGTCGGACGCGCTCGCCTTCTTCGACGCCATCGCGCCGATCGTCCACAAGGATTCGATCGACATGGACGTCGCCTGGATGGCGGCGCGCTGGGACAAGGGCGGCAAGGATTACATCAACTGCCCGATGACCAAGGATCAGTATCTCGCTTTCCACCAGGGGCTGCTCGACGGCGAGAAGACCGAGTTCAAGGAGTGGGAGACGGACACGCCCTATTTCGAAGGCTGCATGCCGATCGAGGTGATGGCCGAGCGCGGGCTCGATACCTTGCGCTACGGGCCGATGAAGCCGGTCGGGCTCGATAATCCAAGGACCGGCCACTGGCCCTGGGCGGTCGTCCAGCTCCGCCAGGACAATGCGCTCGGCACCTTGTGGAACATGGTCGGCTTCCAGACCAAGCTGAAGCATGCCGAGCAGGTGCGCCTGTTCCGGACCATCCCGGGCCTGGAGAAAGCGGAGTTTGCCCGTCTCGGCGGTCTCCACCGCAACACCTTCATCAACTCGCCCAAACTGCTCGATTCGACCCTGCGGCTGAGGACGGCGCCGCACATCCGCTTCGCCGGCCAGATCACCGGCTGCGAAGGCTATGTCGAATCCGCCGCCATCGGTCTCCTCGCCGGCCGCTTCGCCGCCGCCGAGCTGGAGGGGCGGATCCTCGCCCCACCCCCGCCGGAGACGGCGCTTGGGGCTCTCCTCGGCCACATCACCGGGGGCGCCGACGCCGCCACCTACCAGCCGATGAACGTGAATTTCGGCCTGTT
>JASLBD010000335.1 GCA_030146745.1 Allosphingosinicella sp.
GGGGTCGGAATGGCCGCCGGAATGTCGGCTGGGGCGGGCTTTTCCGCCGGAGCTTCCGCGGGCGCGGGCTTTTCGGCGGGAGCCTCGGCCGGAGCGGGAGCCTCGTTCGGCGCGTCGAGCCCGCTCGAAGTTCTCGACCGCCTCGAATATGAGCTCGAGCGCCGCCGCCTCCGGCTCGCCCGTCTGTGGGCGGACTGACTCCATGGCGCTCGCGGACCCCTTCCTCTACACCGCCTCCCCGACCGTCGAGGTCGGCGGGATGAGCTACCCGCTCATCGCCCGCAATCTCGAGCGCATGCGGGTGACCGAGGCGCTCGGCGGCCTCTCCTCGCTCGAGCTGGTGCTGACCGACAGCGTGACCCGCGAGGACGGCACGATGGGCCATGCCGCGGGCGCGGGCTCGCCGCTCGAGCTCGGCGCGGGAATCCGGGTCTTCGCCGGCGCCGCCGAGGTCCGCGCCTTCGAGATTTTCGACGGCCAGATCACCGCCATCGAGAGCGAGCTTCGCGACGCGGGCGCTCCGGCCTTCACCGTCCTCGCCGAGGACCGGCTGTTCCCGGCCCGCCGCAAGCGCCGCACCCGGCTGTTCGACGACAGTCCGCTGTCCGACGTGCTCGAGTCGATCGCCTCGGATTACGGCCTCACCGCCGAGGTCCGCGACGGCGTCGATACCACCCCGCGCGACTGGATGCAGCTCGACGAAACCGATCTCGCCTTTCTCCGCCGGATCCTCGAGCTGTGCGACTCCGACGTTCAGGTTGTCGGCGACAAGCTCCAGGTCGGGCGGGTCGGCAAGGACCGGCGAAGCCTCGTCGCCCTCGCCGCGGGCTCGACGCTGAAGCAGGTGCGGATCACCGCCGACATCGCCGAGCAGGTCAGCGAAATCCGGCTCGCCGCGTTCGATCCCGGCGCCGGCGAGGCGGCCGACGCGACCGTCGGCGCGACGGGCTTCGGGCCGGGCACCGGCAAGACCGGGGCGGACGTGCTCGGCGAGAAGTTCAGCGCGGTGACGATGCATCTCGGGCGTTCCGGTCCGGTCACCGACACCGAGGCCGACACGCTCGCCCGATATGAAGCGGACCGCCGCGCCCGGGCCTTCGTCACCGCCCGCGGCACCGCGCAAGGCAATGGCGAGCTGCGGGTCGGAAGCTGGATCGAGCTGAGCGGGGTCAACGCGCAATTCGCCAACCAATATTCGGTCGTCCGCGCCGTCCACCGCTTCGATCGGACCCATGGCTATGAGACCGATTTCGAGGCGCAATGCGCCTATCTGGGAGAGCCGGCATGAACGCGGTCGGCCTCTTCCCCGCCGCCGCCCATTGGCTCACCGGCACTCACGTCGCCAAGGTGACGAAGGTGGACGAGGCGCCCGCGCCCGGCCAGGTGCAGGTCCAGCTGCTTGGCCCGGATCCGGACGGCGACGCGAAGATCTGGGCGCGGGTGGCGGTGCCCTATGCCGGGCATAATTTCGGCGCCTTCCTCATACCGGACGTCGGCATGGAGGTGCTGATCGTGTTCCCGGCCGGCGATCCCGCCCACCCCGTCGTGATCGGGGCGCTCTGGAACGGCTCGACCTCGGTTCCCGAGACGATCGGCGGCGGGCAGGTCGACCGCTGGACGCTTACCGGCAGGAACGGCACCCGGATCGCCATCATCGAGGAATCGGACGGCCAGGAGACGGTCGAGATCAGCACTCCTGCCGGCGCCGTCGCCACGCTCACCGACCGGGACGGCGGCAGGATCACCGTCGAGGTCGGAACCCACTCGATCGTGATGGAGAGCGCCGGCATTACCATCGACACCAGCGGCGAGTTCAAGGTGAAGGCCGCCGGCATCGCAATGGAGGCGCCCACGGTGGACGTGAAGACGCCGCTCGCCACCTTCACCGCGGCGGTCGACTGCAAGACCCTGACCTCCACCGCCATCACCTCGACGACCTATTCGCCCGGCGCCGGGAACATCTGGTGAGCGTCGCGACCCTCCACCCCGCCGAACGGCGCCGGATCGCCGCGAAGATGCCGGCCGAGGCCCAGCACGAGGTGATCCTGCGCCCGCTCGGCAATGGCGACTTCAGGACGCTCATCGCCACCAGCGCTGAGCGGCGCTTCGTCGAGGCACTCTTCGAGGATCTCACCGCTTCCAACTGGCAGGCCCGCCTTGCCGCCATGCGCGGCATAAGGCGCGGCACCGACGGAGTGCTCGAGCTCAGCCTTCCGATCCACCGCAAGTTCCAGCTCGCCTTGTTCGAGGTGGTTTGCGAGCAGCCCGGCTTTCCCCGGCTGGATCCGGCCAGGTTGGCGTCGCAGGGCATGGTCCTTCGCCGCTACGCCCCGTCCACACCGCCGCTCGGATGGATGCGGCGCGGCAAGCGGGCGCTGGGCTGGAGGCCGGTCGACGAGCGGCTGGACCCCGATCCGGCGATGCGCGCGAAGGTCCATCCGGCCAATGCCGGAGTTCGCGGCCTCATCGCCCGGCGCAATCCGGCGATCCCGGCGAGCGAAGAGGTGATCGACCTCTTCCCGGCTCCGCCCGGGGTGTGCGAAGCGCTCAAGCGGACCGTGCTGTTCGGGATCGTGCCTGTGGTCGGAAGCGAGCGCAGCGACGATCCGCCGCCAGCGCTCGATTATGCCAGCCATCCGCAGCGGGCCGATTTCGAGACGCACCTCTCCGGATATCTGAAAGAGAGGGCGCCGCTGGTGCTGCCGCGCGCCCGCCAGGCCCTCAATTCCGAATGGAACGTGCTCGACCCCGTCGGCGCCGGCGAGAGCGACCGGGGGCAGCTCAATTCGCTCGGCCTGTTCCTGCAGCAGGCGATGGTCGAGCTCGATGCGCTCGGCGAGGGCGCGGCGGCCAGGGCCTTGATGGCCGTGCTCGCCGAGATCCGGCTCGCCACCGCCCGCGACGGCCATGGCGAGATGACGGCCGGCGTGGATGCCGCGACCTTCGTCCGCAGCGCCGGCCCGATCCTGATCGAAGGCGCGGCCAACCCCGACGGCTTCCCCATGCCGCTCGACTGGCCGCGCATCGATTCCGCCCTCGGCGCCCGGCTCACCGCCGCCGCGCTCGCCTGCCTCACCGCCCGCCACGGCGAGGTCCAGACGCCCGAGGGCCAGTTCGACGACCCCGCCGATCAATTCGCCATCCGTCCCTTCATCCGCGTCCGCGGCCATGACGGCTGCCCGGACCGTCTCGTCTGGGGGCCCTATAGCGAGCCCTTCCGGGTCTGCGCCTGGTGGGACGGCGACGGCCCCGGCACCAAGATCTCGCTTCCCGATTTCGGCCAGCTCAAGAAGGTCAAGCCGAACGTAGCCTTCGAAATGCCGCCCGCGCTCGCCAATCTGCTCAAGGGCTCGGCCAAGGACCTGATGGACGGCAAGGGCAAGACGGCCGGGCTCGAGCTCGGCTGGCTGTGCAGCTTCTCGATCCCGATCATCACTTTGTGCGCCTTCATCTGCCTCAACATCTTCCTGTCGCTGTTCGACCTGTTCCTGAAGTGGATGATGTTCATCAAAATCTGCATCCCGATCCCCAAGAAGAAGGCGGCGCCATGAGCGGGCCGATCCTCACCTCTTCGCGTGGCGCCGGCTTCCGCCCGCCGCTGTGCTGGCCGCTGATGCCGGTGCCGGATCCTGATGGGCGAATAAAATTCCCGACACTCGAGGACTCCATCCGCCAGCGCATCGAGGCGGTGCTTCGCACCAGCCCCGGCGAGCAATTGATGCGGCCCGCTTTCGGCGCCGGCCTCGAGCTGCTCGTCCATCAGCCCAACACGGCCGAGGTCCGCGCCCGCGCCCAGGAGACGATCCGCCAGGCGGTCGCCGCCTACGAGCCGCGGGTGACTCTGGATGGGGTCGACGTCGTCGCCGGCTCCGATCCCCGCGAGCTGCTCGTCACAATCAGCTACCGGATCCGGGCGACGGCCTCGGCCGGGCAGATTTCCGCGCGCGTACCGGTGGGAGCCGACTGATGCCGATCCGCCCTCCCGCCCTCGACGACCGCGGCTTCAACGACCTCGTCGCCGATCTCGTCCGCCGGATCCCGGCCCATACTCCCGAGTGGACCGACCCGCGCGAGGGCGATCCCGGCCGCACCCTGATCGACCTGTTCGCCTGGCTTGGCGACACCATCCTCTATCGCGCCAACCTCGTGCCGGAGCGCCAGCGACTCGCCTTTCTTCGACTGCTCGGCCAGCAGATGCGGCCGGCGATCGCCGCTCGCGGCCTCGTCCAGGTCGCGATCGGCGACGAAGCCTGGACCCGGCCCTTCACCGTCCCGCCGCGTACCGCCATCGCCAAGCCGGTCCATTTCGAGCTCGAGACCGAGCTCAGCGTCCTTCCCATCGAGGGCGCGGCTTATATCAAGCGCCGGCCCGACCGGCGCGAGGCGCAGCAGCTCGTCGACCTGCTGCCCGATCTGCAGGAGCTTTACGGGGTCTCGCGGACCGCTTCCGCCTACGTCACCACCCCCGTCTTCGTGAACGGCCTCGCCGAGCCCGAGGGGCGCGACATCGTCGCCGACAGCCTCGACAAATGCCTGTGGCTGGCCCTGCTCGCGCCGACTCCGGAAACGGCAAGCGTGGCGGCGGTGACCAAGACGCTCGGTGGCGGCGACGACAATCAACGGGTCGCGATCACGCTCGGAATAGCGCCCGCGCTTACCGGGCCCGGAACGCTCGAGGCGGTTTCGGCGCGGGCGCCTATCCCGCACGTCTGGGAGATCTGCTCGGGCAAGGATCCGGGCGACCAATATCTTCCGCTCGAGCCGCTCTCCGACGGCACCGCCGGACTGACGCGGCCGGGAGTCACCCGCCTGCTCCTTCCCGGCGCCGAAGATTTCGCGGTGCCCGACAACGACGTCCTCAAGCAGGTCCGGGCCGGGGTCGGCGACCGGCCGCCGCGGATCGACGATCCGGTGGCCGCGCAGCGGCTGGTCGCCTGGATCCGGCTGCGCCCGCTCGCCGAGGCGAAGCTGAGCTCGCTCAAGCTCGCTTGGGCCGGGGTCAACGCCGCCATGGCCGACCAGCGCAAGACGCTCGGCCGGCAGCAGATCGGCCGCGGCACCGGCGCCTCCGGCCAGGAATATTCGCTCGGTGCCGGCGGAGTCGATTCCTCGACCCTCCTCATCGAGGTCGAGGAGGAGGAAGGCATGCGCGGCTGGCGGCAAGTGCCGGACGTCCAGGCGGCCGGGCCGCACGAGCGCGTCTACAGCCTCGACAGCGAGGCCGGCACGATCAGGTTCGGCGACGCGGTGCGGGGCGCCGTGCCGGGCGCGGGGCGGGCGATCCATGTCGGCTATATGCGGGCCGGAGGAGGCGCCGCCGGCAATCTCGCCGCCGGAGCGCTCAAGGCGCTCGGCCCGATCCAGGGCGCGCCCAAGCTCAAGCTGCTCCAGCCGCTGGCGATGGCCGGGGGCGCCGATGCGGAAGCACTGGAGGAGGCCGAGGCGCGGATCCCTGCGACGATCCGCCACGGCGGACGCGCGGTGACGAAAAGCGACGTCCAGGAGCTGGCGCTGCGCACCCCGGGAGCCGCGGTGGCCCGAGCCGAGGTGCTC
>JASLBD010000348.1 GCA_030146745.1 Allosphingosinicella sp.
CGAGCGGCGCATGGCCGAGGCGGCGGTGCGCGAGAACGAGGCGCGGCTGCGTGCCCTCACCGACAACCTTCCCGGCGGCATGGTCTACCAGGTCTCGACCGGCCGCGACGGCAGCGAGCGGCGCTTCCTGTTCGTGTCGCAAAGCTGCGAGAGGCTCACCGGCCACAGCGCCGAGGCGATCCTCGCCGATTCTTCGGTCGCCTACGGAATGATGGACGCGCAGGACGCCCCCGTCCTCGCCGCCGCGGAGGAAGCGGCCATCGCCGAGGACCGGCCGTTCGACGTCCAGTGCCGTTTCCGCCGCGCCGACGGCACGCCGCGCTGGGCGCGGATCATCTCGGCCCCGCGCGCCGCGCCCGACGGAACCACGATCTGGGACGGGATCATGATCGACGTCACCGACCAGAAACGGGCCGAAGAGATGCTCCGCGACCTGAACGAGACCCTCGAGCATCGGGTCGCCGAGCGCGCCGAGGAGCTCGCCCTCGCCCAGGAGGCGCTTCGCCAGGCGCAGAAGATGGAGGCGATGGGCCAGCTCACCGGGGGGGTCGCCCACGATTTCAACAACCTGCTCACCCCGATCATCGGCGGCCTCGACCTGCTCCACCGCAAGGCCCTGGGCGGCGAGCGCGAGCAGAGGCTGGTGCAAGGGGCGCTGCAGTCCGCCGAGCGCGCCAAGACCCTGGTCCAGCGCCTGCTCGCCTTCGCCCGCCGCCAGCCGCTGCAGCCGGGGCCGGTCGACCTTCCCGAGCTGGTGGGCGGGATGGTCGAGCTGGTGGGGAGCACGTCCGGGCCGCAGATCCGGATCGAGACCCGGCTGGATCCGTCGCTGCCTTTCGCCCGGGCCGATTCCAACCAGCTCGAAATGGCGATCCTCAACCTCGCGGTGAACGCCCGCGACGCCATGCCCGGCGGCGGGATCCTCGCCATCGGAGCGACGGCCGAGACCGTCGCCGCCGGCGAGGTCGCCGGGCTCGCCCCCGGCCGCTACGTCCGGCTGACGGTCGCCGACACCGGCGTCGGCATGGACGAAGCGACTCTCGCCCGGGCGGTCGAGCCCTTCTTCTCGACCAAGGGCGTCGGCCGCGGCACCGGCCTCGGCCTGTCGATGGTGCACGGCCTCGCCGCCCAGCTGGGCGGCGCCCTGACGCTCGACAGCCGGGTCGGGGAGGGGACGGTCGCCGCCTTGTGGCTTCCGGTCTCCGACTGCGTTCCGGCCGCCGCCGCCGTCCGCCGGCAACCCGAAGCGGGACCGGGGACCACGGCCGGCACCGTCCTTCTCGTCGACGACGAGCCGCTCGTGAGGGCCAGCACCGCCGACATGCTCACCGAGCTCGGCTACGAGGTGGTGGAGGCCGATTCCGGCTCCGACGCGCTCGCTCTGCTCGACCTCAGAATGCCCGACCTCGTCGTCACCGATCATCTCATGCCCGGCCTCTCCGGCACCGACCTCGCCCTGATCCTCGCCGCCGAGCGGCCCGGCCTGCCCGTCCTCATCGTCTCCGGCTATGCGGAGCTGGACGGCCTTCCGGCCGACCTCCCCCGGCTCACCAAGCCCTTCCGCCAGGCCGACCTCGCCGCCTGCGTCGCCAGGCTGCGCGGAAGCGGCCGTCACCAATGACCGTCACCCGCCGCCGGGCTGATACAGATTGCGACAATTTCCCCTCCGCCCGGGGATAGGCGGGGGACAATCCTGCGCGATGTGGGACCCGGCGCCGCACCGGCGCGAGACAAGGAGATCGAGATGACCAGCAAGACGAAGATCGGCATCGCCGCCGCCGCGGGCGCTCTCGCCCTGACCGCCGGGGGCGCCGCCCTCCACGCCCAGGGCGCGGGCCTGCGCGGCCCGATGGCGAAGTTCGACGCCGATTCGAACGGCGCGATCACCCTCGCCGAGGCGCGCGCGGGCGCCGCCCGGATGTTCGAAGGCGCCGACGTGAACAAAGACGGCCGCGCCACGAGCGAAGAGATGACGGCCTTCCACGGCAGGATGGGCGACCGCCATAAAGGCGGCCATGGCGGCAAGGGCGGGCACGGCGGCAAGGGCGGGCACGGCGGCAAGGGCCCGATGCATCTCGACTCGGACGGCGACGGCGCCCTCACCCTCGCCGAGGCCCAGAGCGGCATCGAGGCCCATTTCGCGAAGATCGACTCCAACCGCGACGGCTCGATCGACGAAGCCGAGATTCGCGCCGCGCACGCCGCCCATCGCGGCGCCCGCTGAGCAGGATGGGGACAGTCACTAGTGACTGTCCCCGCCGACTGCCCGTAACGTGATCTAATGGCGAGCTCCGGAGAGCCTCATATCCTGCTCGTCGACGACGAAAGGTCGATCCGCGATCCGCTCGCCCAATATCTGGCGCGCAGCGGCCTTCGGGTCACCAAGGCGAAGGACGTCGCCGAGGCGCGCCAGGCGCTCGCCGCTTATGCGGTAGACTTGATCCTCCTCGACATCATGATGCCGGGCGAGGACGGCCTCGCCCTGTGCGCCCAGGTCCGTGCGACGAGCGGTATTCCCGTCATCCTGCTGACCGCGCGGGCGGAGGAAACGGACCGGATCGTCGGCCTGGAAATCGGCGCCGACGATTACGTGACCAAGCCGTTCAGCCCGCGCGAGCTCCTCGCCCGAATCAAATCCGTGCTTCGCCGGGCGGGGGAGCGGCCGTCGCGGCTGCGCGCCGCGGACGCCGAGGCCTATGCCTTCGGCCCCTGGGTGCTTCGCACCGGCGAGCGCGAGCTGATCGATGCGGAAGGAGTCGCCGTCCCGCTCTCCACCGGCGAGTACAACCTCCTCCTCGCCCTGGTCACCCACGCCCGCCGGATCCTCACCCGCGACCAGTTGCTCGACCTCGCCGAAGGCCGCGAACTCGCCGCCTTCGAACGGAGCGTGGACAACATGGTCAGCCGCCTGAGGCGCAAGATCGAGCCCGATCCGCGCAATCCGACCTTGCTCAAGACGGTCCGCGGCGGCGGCTACATGCTCGCCGCCGACGTGCGCCGGCCGTGAGGCGGCTGCTTCCGTCGAGCCTGCTCGGCCAGATGCTGCTTCTGATCGGTGCGGCCCTGCTCGTCGCCCAGGCGGTCAATTTCGCCTTCATCCTCAACGAGCAGCAGAAACTGAGCCTGGCCCGAAGCGAAGGACCGGCGATCGGCCGCTTCACCCAGGCGGCCGCGGTGCTCGCCGCGACTCCGCCCGCCGGACGCCCGCTGCTCCTGTCGGCGCATCCGACCGGGCACGCGGCCGCCTATCGGCTCGTGCCGCAAAGCGCGATCGACCGCGAGCGGATCGACCGCAACGCGGAGATCGAGGCCCGGCTCGCTGCGGCGTTGCGCGAGGCCCGGGTTCCGGTCCGCGCCGTCAGGGCCGCCTCGCCGATGGGCATCGGCAGGATGCGCGGGCCGCCCGGGCACCGCCATCACGAGGCCCGGCGGTCGCTTCTCCTCGCCGCCCAGCTCGACGACGGAAGCTGGCTCGACTCCCGTTTCGACGCTCCGCGCGCCGACCGCTGGCTCATCCACCGCCTCGTCCTGGCGACGGCGATGCTGTTCTTCCTGGTCTTCGGAGCGGCCTGGTGGATCGCCAGGAGGCTGGCCCGGCCGCTTCGCGACCTCACCCGCGCCGCCGAGGGCTTCCGGGGCCGTTCCCCGGCGGAGCCGGTGGAGCCGCGCGGCCCGTCCGACCTTCGCCGGGCGGTCGAGGCGTTCAACGCGATGAACCGGCGGACGCTGGCCCTGCTCGACGAGAAGGACCGGATGCTCGGGGCGATCGGCCACGATTTGCGTACGCCGCTCGCCTCGCTCCGGATCCGGGCCGAGAATATGGGTCCCGAGGAGGAGCGCGAGCGGCTGGTCGCGACCGTCGAGGAGATGGCGGCGACTCTCGAGGACATCCTCACCCTCGCGCGCACCGGCCGGGCCCGCGAGCCGGTGCGGCCGGTCGACCTCGCCGCTTTGGCCGACGCGGTGGTGGAGGAATTCCGGGAGCTCGGCCTCGTCGTCGAATTCCACCCGTCGCCGCGCGCCGTCCTCGCGGTGCAGCCGAACCTGCTCCGGCGGGCGCTTCGCAACCTGGTGGACAATGCGCTCGCTTATGGCGGCGGAGGCCGGGTGAGGGTCGAGGAGCGTTCCGGCGAGATCGAGATACGCGTCGAGGATGACGGCCCGGGCATCCCCGCCGATCGCCTCGAGGAGGTGCTCGAGCCCTTCCGCCGGCTCGATTCCTCGCGCAGCCGCGAGAGCGGCGGCGCCGGCCTCGGCCTCGCCATCGCTTCGGCGGTGGCCCAGGCGCACGGGGGCAGGCTGGAGCTGGCGAACCGGCCGGAAGGCGGGCTGAGGGCAGGCCTGGCGCTGCCCAGACACTCCTATCCTCCCTAAGCGAAAATCGCTTGTTCGGTGCCAGGCACCGCGCTTGTTCGGTGCCAGGCACCGAAAAGGAAGTGGCTGAGATCAGGCGGTTTCGGCTTCGAGGAACAGGCCCCGATTATCGAGCAGCCGCTTACGCGCTTCCAGCTTCGAGGAACCGCTCCGGCGGGCGGTGCTCGCGGATGAAGTCGATGAAGGCCCGGAGCTTGGGAAGCATCTGGGTTCGGCTCGGATAATAGAGATAGGCGCCCGGCGACCAGGCGGCATAATCCTCGAGCGCGAGCTCGAGGCGGCCGGCGGCGAGATGCTCGGTCACCAGTGGCTCGGCGAGATAGGCGAGTCCGACTCCGCGAAGCGCCGCGGCCTTGGCGACGTCCAGGTCGTTGACGATCAGCGGGCCTTCGACCGCCGTTTCGAGCGGCTGGCCGGCGACGTCGAAATGCCAGCGGTAGATCGCGCCGGTGGTCGGCGCCCGCGAGCGGATGCAGCGGAAACGGCGCAGGTCGGCCGGCTCGGCCGGCCGGCCGTGTTTCTCGAAATAATCGGGCGAGCCGGCCACCACCATCCGGAAGGGCGGGGTCAGCCGGATCCCGATCATGTCCGCCTCCAGGAAGTCGCCCATCCGGATTCCGGCATCGAAGCCGCGCTCGACCAGGTCGATCAACTCGTCCTGGCCGCAAATCTCGACCTCGACGTCCGGATAGGCGGCGGTGAATCCCTCCATCACCGGCTCGACCAGGAAGGGGATGGCGGCGCGCGGCACGTTGAGCCGAAGCAGCCCCGCCGGCCGCTCGCCGAAGCTCCGGGCCGCCTCGAACGCTGCGGTGAGGCCGGCAAAAGCGGGCCGGGCTTGTTCGAGGAAGCGCTCCCCGGCTTCGGTGAGGCCGACGCTTCGCGTGGTGCGGGTGAGCAAGGGGACTCCGACCCGCGCCTCCAGCGCCCGGATCGTCTGGCTGATCGCCGAGGGCGAAAGGCCGAGATCGTCGGCCGCGGCCCGGAAGCTGCGCCGCTCGGCGACTCGCAGGAAAGCTTCCACTCCGTCGAGCTGGTTTCGGGCGATTATGTATTCCTGCTTCATGGCCTATCGACATTATGGCGGATTATAAAAGAAATCCAGAGCGCCTATCCGTTCCCGCGAACAGGGAAGGAACCCACGACATGCGCAATCTCGTCACCCTCGCCGGACTGGCTCTCGCCGGATCGCTCGCTTTCTCCGGCGCTCCGGCCGCGGCCGCCGACGCCCGCTGCGAAGCGCTTCCGAAGCAGATCCGCTCCGCCCTCGCGAACGCCGAGCCCAAGGTCGCGCAGAACGCCGCGCGCCGCCTTCGCACCGGCGAGGCCCTGTGCCGCGCCAACAACGAGCGCGGCGCCGCCAGGGAGTTCCAGGTCGCCCTGAAGCTGCTCGGCGCCGGCGGGGCGGGGACACCGATGGCGGGCAAATGAACCTGCCTCCCCATCGCCAGATGGGGAGGGGGACCGCAAGAAGTGTGGTGGAGGGGTAAACGGCGCGGGCGCGGGAGGTTCGCGAGCCAACCGCCAAAGCCGAAGCCCGCTACCCCTCACCATCCCCATGTTTCGCATGGGGAGGCAAAGGCGGCCCCGTCCCATTGCGGAACCCTCGGGGGCTTAGCGACCGGCCGCGGCCATGCTATCGCCTGAGTCGATGCTTGCGCGATCGCTCCTCGCCTGCGCCCTCCCGCTTGCGCTCGCCGCCTGCGAGCGGGCCGCCGCGCCCGTCGTTCCGGCGGCGCCGGCCGCGCCCGCGGCGGTCAAGGCGGCCGTGCCCCTTCAGCCGGTGAAAGTCTCCGCCGACATCGCCGCCTTCTACCGCGAGCGCGGCGCCCGGCCGCTGTGGGTGGACCGGCGCGGCCCGCGCCCCGAAGCGCTCCGGCTCGCCGGCGAGATCGTCCGCGCCGCCGACCACGGCCTCGATCCGGCACGCTATGACGCCGCCGGCCTCGCCGCCGCGCTCGACGCCGCCAAATCGGGCGATCCCGCCGCCCGGGCCCGCGCCGACCTGCTCCTCTCGCGCGCTTACGCCGCCTTCGTCCGCGACCTTCGGGTCCCTTCGAGCGGCGGCCGCGGGGTCGCCTGGGTCGACGAGGAGCTCGCGCCCGAGCCGCCCGAGGTCCGTGCCCTGCTCGAGGAGGCCGCCGCCGCGCCGGACCTCGGCCGCCATCTCGCCGAAGCGACGGCGATGAACCCGCTCTACACGGCGCTGAGCCGCGGCTATGCCCGCCGCCGCGCCGCCGCCCCCCGCCTCTCCGCGGCCGAGGAGGCGGCGATCCGGGCCAATCTCGACCGCGCCCGGCTGATCCCGGCGCTGCGCGGGCGCTACGTCATCGTCGACGCCGGCTCGGCGCGCCTGTGGATGGTCGACGGCGGCAAGGTCGACGGCCCGATGCGGGTGATCGTCGGCAAGCGAAGCATGCAGACACCGACGATGGCGGGCTATATCCGCTACGTGACGCTGAACCCCTGGTGGAACGTCCCGCCGGACCTCGCGCGCGAGCGGGCGAAGAGGGTGCTCAAGTCCGGGCCCGGCATCCTGCGGCGCGAGAATATGGAATTGCTGTCCGACTGGAGCGACCGGCCGCGCGTGATCCAGGCCAGCCAGGTGAACTGGAAGGCGGTGGCGAGCGGCAGGACGACCCTGCGCATGCGCCAGCGGCCGGGCGGCGCCAACGTCATGGGCGCGATGAAGTTCATGCTTCCCAACCGGCTCGGCATCTATCTCCACGATTTCCCGGACAAGAGCCTGTTCGACCGGGCCGACCGGTTCATCAGCTCGGGCTGCGTCCGGCTCGAGGACGCGCCCCGCCTCGCCCGCTTCCTGTTCGGCGGGCCGGCGCCGCGCGCGTCCGGTCCCGCCCCGGAGCAGAATGTCGACCTTCCCGAGCCGGTGCCGGTCTACATCGTCTATCTGACGGCCCTGCCCGATCCCGCCCGGGGAGTGGCCCTGCAGCGCGACGTCTATGCCCGCGACGAGCGGCGTTCGTCCGGGCGCCGCGCTTGAGCGGCGGGCTTCACCGGCCGCTTCGCTTGGGCTATCGCGCACAAGAGTTTGCCAGCGAGAGGGCTTGAAGTGCGTAAATCCGGTTTAGCCCTGCTGACTCCCGGCCTTCTCGCGGGCTGCGCCCTCCTCGCGGGCTGCGCCGGCTATGCGGCCGATTATTGGAAGCCCAAGAACAGCCTGATCGCGCCCCAGCTTCCCCGCTACGGGATCACCGCCGAGCAGAGCACGTGCGTCGGCGAGAGGCTGACCGGGAACCTCAGCGTCTGGCAGCTTCGCCAGCTCGCCGACATCGCCCGGCGGCTGGTGCCCAGGACGGGCAATCCGCTGAGCCCGCGCGACCTCGCCTCCGTCGCCGGCCTCGTCAAGGACCCGGAGGTCGGCCCCGAGGTCAAGGCCACGCTCGAAGCCTGCGGCGCCGCGGCGACGGCCGCCCGTCCCGCTGCGGCGGCGCCGGGCTCCGATGCGCCGCAGCCGGCCCCCAACCAGGGGCTCGAGCCGGGCGCGACCCGGCCCCAGGCGCTACGCTGGATCGATCTCGGCGCCGCCGAAACCGGCCAGCGCATCGCCATCGACATCACCTCGGTGGTCATGACGGCCGACAAGCGCGAGGGCTGGTTCCGGCTCTCCAACCCGGGCGAGACGGCGCCGAGCCTCGACGCCTACCGAC
>JASLBD010000349.1 GCA_030146745.1 Allosphingosinicella sp.
GCAGACCCCCGCCTTGCAGGCGAAGGGGGCGGGGAGGCCGGCGAGCCGGGCGCTGTCGAGGATGTTGCCGGCCTCGGCGCTGAACGGAACCCGGCGCCTGCGGCCGTCGAGGGTGACCAGCATGGTCGCGCCCTGGGCCACTTTCGACAAGGCGTCGAGCTGGGCCTGGAGCGCCTCCGGAGGACGGTCGGCGGTGAAGCGCTCCAGTTGGATCTTCGCGGAGGGCACGCCGCGCTCGAGCAAGGCTTCCTCGGCCGCGTCCATCATCGGGCCCGGTCCGCAGATGAAGAAGGCGGCGATTCCGGTCGGGTCGATCAGATGCTCGAGCACCTCGCCGCATTTGCCGCGGTCGAGCATGCCGTTGAACAGGTCGATATCCTCCGCCTCCTCGGCGAGGAAATGGTGGATTTCGAGCCGGTCCATGAAGCGGTTCTTGAGGCGGGCGAGCGCGTCGAGGAAGATCACCGACTGGCTGTCGCGATTGCCGTAGAAGAGGGTGAAGCGGCTCGCGGGCTGCTCGATCAAGGCGGCCCTGATGAGCGACATGATCGGGGTGATCCCCGAGCCGCCGGCGAAAGCGGCATAATGGTTCGCGGCTTGCGGCTCGAAATCCCAGGTGAAGCTTCCGTGCGGCTCCATCACGTCGATCCGGTCGCCCGGCTTCAGCTCGTCGTTCGCCCAGTTGGAGAAGAGGCCGCCGGCGATGCGCTTGACGGTGACCTTGAGCTCCCCTTCCGCGGGCGCGACGCAGAGCGAGTAATTGCGCCGCACCTCCTCGCCGCCGAGCTCGGCGCGAAGGGTCAGGTGTTGGCCCGGCCTGAAGCGGAACGCCTCGCGAAGCTCGGGGGGAACCTCGAAGCTGAACGATTTGGCTTCGGCCGTCTCCTCGACGACCTCGGCGATCGCCAGGCTGTGGAAGTTGACGCTCATCCGTCGGCGCTCGCCCCGTCACTCCGGACCTGATCCGGGGTCCACCTTCTCGGCCAAGAGCGCGAAAAAGATGGATGCCGGATCGAGTCCGGCATGACGATGTTGCGCTTCAGTGACATTTGAACAGGTCGAACGGCTCGGCGCAGTCCCGGCAGCGCCACAGGGACTTGCAGGGCGTCGAGCCGAAGCGGCTGATCTCCTCCGTCTCGGACGAGCCGCATTGCGGGCATTCGACCGCCGACGTCGTCGGCGGCGCGATGCCGTAGGCGCGAAGCTTGGCCCGGCCCTCGGAGGTGATCCAGTCGGTCGTCCAGGCGGGGGAGAGAGCGGTCTCGATTCGGACGTGGCGATAGCCGGCGGCGTCGAGCGCATCGCGTATGTCGCGCTCGATCACCTGCGTCGCCGGGCAGCCGGTATAGGTTGGGGTGATTACGACGCGCTCCGGCTCCACCGAGCGGACGATTCCAAGCTCGACGACGGAGATGACCGGGATCTCCGGGTCGGCGACCTCGCCCAGCACGGCCCAGATCGGGCCGGTCTCGTCGAGCCGGGCGGCGGCTACCATTTCGAGTCCGGATAGGTGCGGGGGAGGAATTGCATGACCGCGAGCAGGTGGCCGAGATGCTCGCTGTGATGGCCCCGACGGCCGCCCAGGATCGGGCGCTGGTCGGGCGGCGGCTGGAGAGTCGCTTCGGCGAGGGTCGCGGCGATCTGTGCGTCGTAATCGGCCCGAAATTCGGCGAGGTCGGCGCCGATGCCGCGCTTCGCCATGAACGCGGCGAGATCGTCCATCTCGAACAATTCCGGCACGAACCGCCAGTTCCAGGCGAGGCCGTCCTCCATCCGGCGGCGGCTCTCCTCGGTGCCGTCGCCGAGGCGGATCACCCATTCCGATGCCAGCTCCTGATGGTAGGTGACTTCCTTCACCGCCTTTTCCGCGACCCCCGCAATCAGCTCGTCCCTGGAGCCGGTGAGCTGGCGGAAGAGCAGCTTCTGCCAGGTCGAGAAGAGCAATTGCCGCGCCATCGTCCGGGCGAAGTCGCCATTGGGCTGCTCGACCAGCCAGCAATTGCGATAGTCGAGCACGTCGCGCTTGAAGGCGAGGGCATCTCCGTCGCGGCCCTTGCCCTCGACCTTGCCGGCGTGGTCGAGGAAATGGGTCGCCTGGCCGATCAGGTCGAGCGCCATGTTGGCGAGGCTGAGGTCGACCTCGACCGAGGGCGCGTGGCCGCACCATTCGCCGAGCCGCTGGCCGAGGATCAGGCTGTCGTCGCCGAGGCGCAGGAGATATTCGAAAAGGGCAGGGCCTTCGGGTTCCCCTCGCGGGTCGAACGCACCGTGCGGCTTATCCCTGGCGGCGCAACGCTCGTCCTCGGGGCGGATGGGGGGCAGCGCCGGCATCTAAATCCTCCCCTGCATTCGCAGGGGAGGGGGACCATGCGAAGCATGGTGGAGGGGCATTCCAGCGCCGGAGAACCCCTCCACCACGCTTCGCGCGGTCCCCCTCCCCAGGAAATCCTGGGGAGGATTTTTGATCGCCCCCTTCATATGTGGGTGATGCCTTCGGGGATGTCGTAGAAGGTCGGGTGGCGGTAGACCTTGTCGGCGGCGGGATCGAACATGGCTTCGTCCTGGCCGGGATCGGAGGCGGCGATCGAGGCCGAGGGGACGACCCAGAGGCTGATCCCCTCCATCCGGCGGGTATAGGTGTCGCGGGCGTGGCGCAGAGCGATCTCGGCGTCCGGAGCGTGGACCGAGCCGACGTGGCGGTGGGCCATTCCGCCCTTCGATCGGACGAAGACTTCCCAGAGGGGCCAGTCGTTCATAGCGTCGCGTCGTCCCAGCGAAGGCTGGGACCCCGGTGGGTGAAAAGCTCGGTGCCAGTTCTCGCTGGGGCCCCAGCCTCCGCTGGGGCGACGGGGTAAGTCATGCCGCCTCCTGCTTGCGGCTGTGCTTCCCGGCATAAGCCGCCGCCGCCTCGCGGACCCAGGCGCCGTCCTCCCAGGCCTGGCGCCGGGCCGTCATCCGCTCCTTCGCCACCGGGCCTTCGCCGCGGACGACGGCGTAGAATTCCTCCCAGTCGACCTCGCCGAAATCGTAATGGCCGGTCTCCTCGTTCCACTTCAGCGCCGGATCGGGGACCTCGAGGCCGATCGCGTCGGCCTGGGGGACGGTGATGTCGACGAACTTCTGGCGGAGCTCGTCATTGGTGTCGCGCTTGATCCTCCAGCGCATCGACTGGGCGGTGTTGGGGCTGTCGGCGTCCGGCGGGCCGAACATCATCAGCGACGGCCACCACCATCGGTTCAAGGCGTCCTGCGCCATCCTCTTCTGGTCGTCGGTGCCGGCGGCCATGACCATCATGATCTCATAGCCCTGGCGCTGGTGGAAGCTCTCCTCCTTGCAGACCCGGACCATGGCCCGGGCATAGGGGCCGTAGGAGGTGCGCTGCAGCGGCACCTGGTTCATGATCGCGGCGCCGTCGACCAGCCAGCCGATCGCCCCGATATCCGCCCAGGTCAGGGTCGGATAGTTGAAGATGGTGCTGTACTTGGCCTTGCCCGAATGGAGC
>JASLBD010000109.1 GCA_030146745.1 Allosphingosinicella sp.
GCTCTTCGCGATGTCGCAGCCGTTGCGGTTGAAGCTCTTCCTGCCGATCGGATCGAACTGGAGCGAACAGACCCGGGAATCGGCCATCACCTCCACCGGAGCCTGTTGCTGGGCTTCGTAAAGCGCCGGGTAGGCCGCCCGGGTCAGCCCCTCGAACAGCGGGAAATAGGTCAGGGCCGCGAGCGCGCAGCCGGCCATGATGATCGGCTTCCTGCCGATCCGGTCGGAAAGCCAGCCGAAGAAGACGAAGAAGGGCGTCGCCAGAACGAGCGCGATCGCGATCAGGATGTTGGCGGTGGCGCCGTCGACCTTGAGCGTCTTCTCGAGGAAGAAGAGGGCGTAGAATTGGCCGGTATACCAGACCACCGCCTGGCCGGCGACGGCGCCGAACAGGGCGATGAGCACGATCCTCGCATTGCCCCAGCGCGCGAAGCTTTCGCGCAGCGGCGCCTTGGATGTCGTCCCTTCCTCCTTCATCTTGCGGAAGACCGGGCTCTCCTCGAGCTGGAGCCGGATCCACAGCGACACGGCAAGGAGCAGGATCGAGAGCAGGAAGGGCACTCGCCAGCCCCAGTCCGCGAAGGCTTCCTCGCCGAGCGCGGTGCGGGTGCCGATGACGACGAGCAAGGCGGCGAACAGGCCGAGCGTCGCCGTCGTCTGGATCCAGCTCGTGTAGAAGCCGCGGCGTCCCTCCGGCGCGTGCTCGGCGACGTAGGTCGCCGCCCCGCCATATTCGCCGCCGAGCGCCAGGCCCTGGAGCAGGCGCAGGATCACCAGGGCCACCGGCGCCGCCACGCCGACGCTCCCATAGCTGGGCAGAAGGCCGACCAGGAAAGTCGAAAGGCCCATGATCGTCATGGTGACGAGGAAGGTATATTTGCGCCCTACGAGGTCACCGATCCGCCCGAACACCAGAGCCCCGAACGGGCGCACCGCGAAGCCGGCGGCGAAGGCGGCGAGCGCGAAGATGAAGCCGGTGGTCTCGTTGACGCCCGAGAAGAACTGGCTCGAGATGATCGTGGCGAGCAGCCCGTAAAGGTAGAAATCATACCATTCGAAGACGGTGCCGAGCGACGAGGCGGCGATGACCAGCCGGTCGCGGCGGGCGGTGCTTGGGGCGGGAGCAGGGGCGGTGGCCATATTGCGGATGTTCCGTGGATTCGCGCCGAGTGCAAGTCGTCGCCCCAGCGAAGGCTGGCGCCCCGTGGGGTGAAAGGCTCCTGCACTCTTCCCCCGCCGGGGCCCCAGCCTTCGCTGGGGCGACGGACCTCCCCCAATTGCTTTTTTCGCCTCTCGCGCCTACATAGAGTGCCGCTACCAGTCGCAAATGAACGGTCTTTGGTGCTTTGCGGCTCCTTTTTCCTTCTCGCCTCTCGCAGCACCGGCGGTCCGATCAACGGCCGCCATTGGAAAAGGAAAAAGTGAAAATGACCATCGGAACCGTGAAGTTCTTCAACGCCGACAAGGGCTATGGCTTCATCCAGCCCGACGGCGGCGGCAACGACGCCTTCGTCCATATCAGCGCCGTCCAGGCCGCCGGAATGCAGACTCTCGATCGCGACCAGCGCGTCTCCTACGATCTCGAGACCGACCGCCGCGGCAAGACCAGCGCCGTCAACATCCAGGCGGCCTAACCGACGAGGGGCGCGTACCTTTTCGCGAAGGTACATGTCCCCATCCAGACGACGGACGGGGGCCGCTTGCGTCCCCGTCTCGCCTTGCTCAATCGCAAGGGGGGAAGAAAGAAACCGCCTATGTCCGCACAGCATGACTTCTATTCCGCCCGCGCCGCCGAGGCGCGCGCCGACGCCGACAAGGCCACCCTCGACAATGTCCGCGACCGCTGCCTGCGCGCCGCCGGAGCCTGGGAGGCGATGGCCGCGAGGGCCCATCGAAGCGACGTCTTTCGCGCCAAGCAGGCCGCCGAAAAGGACGCGGCGGCCGCCGACGCGGAGTAGCGCGTCATTCCCGCGAAGGCCGGAATCCATGAATACGGACGCCTGAATAGGGTCTTCGACCCTGTGCTCATGGATCCCGGCCTTCGCCGGGATGACGAGGCACTTGCCCATTCTCCAATGAAATCCTAGCAATCCCCGCGGTCCGGGGGCGGAACGGATCGCCCCGATCGGCCATTCCAACCGCGCGATGCCAAGGGACCAAGGATGAGCGAAGCCACGGCCGCCCGGGCCCTGCCGGACGTTCGCGATCCCGAGCCCGGCGCTCACCACCATGGCGGCCTGATGAAGCTCACCGTGGGCGCCATCGGGATCGTCTTCGGCGACATCGGCACCTCGCCGCTCTACGCCTTCCGCCAGACCTTCGCCGGCCTCCATCCGCTCCCCGTCGACCGGCTGCACGTGATGGGCGTGCTCAGCCTGATCTTCTGGTCGATGATGATCGTCGTCACCTTGAAATACATCCTCATCCTGATGCGCGCCGACAACAAGGGGGAGGGCGGGAGCCTCGCCTTGCTCGCCTTGCTCTCGCGCAAGACCGAGCGGGCGCGATGGGGGACGGTGATCGTCCTCCTCGGGGTCTTCGCCTGCGCGCTCTTCTACGGCGACACGATGATCACCCCGGCCATTTCGGTGCTTTCGGCGGTCGAGGGCATCGTCCTGATCGAGGCCGGGTTCGAGCCCTGGGTGATCCCGATCGCGATCGGAATCCTCGTCGGCCTGTTCTCGATCCAGCGCCGGGGCACCGCCGCGGTCGGGGCTTTGTTCGCTCCGGTGCTGATCGTCTACTTCTCGGTCCTCGCCCTGCTCGGCCTGGCCAGCATCGCCCTCCACCCGGAGATCATCGGCGCGCTCAACCCCTGGTGGGCGGTCCAGTTCTTCCTCGAGGAGCGCTTCTTCGCCTTCGTCGCGATGGGCTCGGTGGTCCTCGCGGTGACCGGCACCGAAGCGCTCTACGCCGACATGGGCCATTTCGGCCGCCGGCCGATCCAGTTCGCCTGGTTCTTCTTCGTCCTGCCGGCCCTGATGATCAACTATCTGGGCCAGGGCGCCCTTCTGATCGCCGATCCGGGGACGATCTCAAGCCCCTTCTTCATGCTCGCGCCGGACTGGTTCCGGCTGCCTTTGGTGGTGATCGCCACCATGGCGACGGTCATCGCCAGCCAGGCGGTGATCTCGGGCGCCTTCTCGGTCACTCAGCAGGCGATCCACCTCGGCTACATCCCGCGCCTCAAGATCACCCACACCAGCGCGACCGCGGCGAGCCAGATCTACATACCGTCGGTCAACTGGGCGCTGGCCGTGGCCGTGGTGGTCCTCGTCCTCCTCTTCCGCAACTCGGACAATCTCTCGGCCGCCTACGGAATCGCGGTGACCGGGGCGATGTTCATCGACACCTGCCTCCTCGCCGTCGTGCTGTTCGCCTTGTGGGGGTGGAGCCGATGGGTGGCCGTGCCCCTGCTCGCCCTCTTCTTCACCGTCGACACCGCCTATTTCGCCGCCAATCTGATGAAGGTGCCGAGCGGCGGCTGGGTGCCGCTGGCGATCGGGCTCGTCGCCTTCACCCTGCTCACCACCTGGGCCAAGGGCCGCAAGCTGCTCCATCGCCAGCTCAAGCAGGGCGACATCCCGATCCAGCTGTTCATCAAGTCCGCCGCCGGCTCGGCCGCCCGGGTCCCGGGCACCGCCATCTTCATGACCAGCCAGGCGGACGGAGTGCCGCACGCGCTGCTCCACAACCTCAAGCACAACAAGGTGCTCCACGAGCGCTCGATCTTCCTCAAGGTCGCGATTCACGACATACCTTATGTCGACGAGGAGCGGCGGGTGGAGGTCGAGGATCTCGGCGAGGGCTTCTACAAGATCGTCCTCCATTTCGGTTTCATGCAGGACATGAACGTGCCCGAGGCCCTGAAGGCGATCGACCGCTGCGGGCTGCCGTTCAAGATGATGGAGACGAGCTTCTTCCTCTCCCGCCAGACCCCGCTCACCTCGACCGTCCACGGCATGGCGATCTGGCGTGAGAAGCTCTTCGCCTGGATGATGCGCAACGCGGAAAGCCCGATGGAATTCTTCGGCCTGCCGCCCAACCGGGTCGTCGAAATGGGCAGCCAGGTGAAGATCTGACTTTCGTCATCCCGGACTTGATCCGGAATCCATGAACACAGGTCCTGGCCGAGCGGATGCCGCGGTGGTCATGGAGTCCGGCTTCCCCGGAATGACGGGAGGCCTTGAACCGGCCCCGGAGCGTCTTACATCTCTAACACAGCAAGGAGCTTCGACATGGACTTCATCCGCCGAATGCAGCCCAAGGACTGGACGATCGCCCTCGTCGCCTTCATCGCCGGAGCGATCGTTTTCTAGGAAACGCCGCCGTGCCCAAGCGTTGGCCGACTCGAAAGGAGCAGGCCATGACCAGGAACAGCGGCGGCCCGACGATCGACCAGGGCGGGGCTTCCCAGCCCGGAAAGGAGGAGCGCGACCGCGAATTCGCCGGGATCACCGGCAATTCGGAGGAGAAGGGCGAGAAGCCCTCGCCGGGCGATCGCGAGCGCGGCGAGACCTCCTCCGCCGACGGCCAGGCGCCCATCGACCTCGACTCCGCCCACGACCGCGCCAGCTGATGAGCTTCGTCGTCCCCGACCGCGCCGCGCTCGATTCCTATCGGCCCGGCGATCCCTGTTTCGACCCCGGCATCTTCGACAGCGTCGAGATCCGGGAGAGCCGCTGGATGGTGCCCGAGCGCGAGACCGGTCTCCTCGCCGCCGAGGCGGAGCGGGCGCG
>JASLBD010000122.1 GCA_030146745.1 Allosphingosinicella sp.
GGCCAGGAGCCCGAAGTGGCCCTCACCCCGCTCACCGGCGGCCGCGAGGTGGTCGAGGATTACCGGACCGTCCAGCTCTCGCTTCGAGCCCATCCGCTCGCCTTCCTGCGCGGCGAGCTGGGGCCGAAGGCGACGACCTGCGCCGGCCTCGCCCGGCTCAAGGACGGCAGCCGGGTCGAGGTGGCGGGCCTCGTCCTCATCCGCCAGCGGCCGGGCAAGGGCAACGTCACCTTCATCACTCTGGAGGACGAGACCGGGATCGCCAACGTCATCCTGTGGCAGCGCAAGTTCGAGGCGCAGAGGCGGATCGTGATGGGCGCGGCGATGATCGCGGTGAAGGGGCAGATGCAGAAGGAGGGCGAGGTCATCCACGTCGTCGCCGACCGGCTCGAGGACCTGACGCCTCTATTGCACCGGGTCGGCGCGATGGACGCGCCGGCGGGCGCGGGCGCCGCGCCGGTGATCAAGGTGAAGTCGAGGGATTTTCATTGAGGGTAAGGTCAGCCGTGTGTCGCTTCCGTCATGCCGGACTTGGTCCGGCATCCACCTTCTTCCTTGAGCAGGTGAAAGAAGAAGGTGGACCCCGGATCAAGTCCGGGGTGACGGCTCGCCTCGTCCCGGCCCTCCCATCTCCGATGGGGAGGCAGTCAGAACTTCTGCTGGCGCTCGTAGAGGCTCTTGTAATGCTGGATGCGCGTCACCCGAAGGCCCGGCATTCCCGAGCGGTCGACCGCGCGCTGCCAGGAGGCGAACTCCTCGAGGCTGAGCGTGTAGCGCGCGCAGGCCTCGTCGACGGTGAGCAGGCCGCCATTGACCGCGGCGACCACCTCGGCCTTGCGGCGCACGACCCAGCGGGTCGTCGAAGGCGGCGGCAGCGAATCGAGCGTCAGCGGCTCCCCCAACGGGCCGATGACCTGCGCCGGGCGCGGGGCCCGGGTCTCGATCGTATCGTATTCAAGGACGTTCACGGACATTTTATCTCCTGCCTCCCTTCACCCCGCTTTAGGCGGAAGGCGTTGAAGGAAGGCTGAAACCCCAAGGTAAACGCGGCGGTCATCTCAGTTGACGGCGCCTTGCCGGGCGAAGGCCGGGTTGAAGCAGCCGCGCTGCGCCGCCACCGCCTCGCGCCAGGCGGGCCCGGCGAGGAGGATCTCGGCGATCGGATCGGGACAGGACGCCGCCGGCGCCGAAGCCGCCGCCCGCGCCGAAGCCGCCGGCGCCGAGTCGCGCTGGGTGCGCAACGTCGCGACCAGCATTCCGAAGTCGAGGCGCGCGGGCGCCCGGCTCGCAAACCTCTGCTCGGCCCGTCGGAAGAAGCTCAAATCCATGGCCGCCCTTCTAGCGGCGAGGGTCTAAGACGCGGTTAAAGCGCCATTAGGGGGAGCTTTACCCGGGTTAATTCCGCTGCATTCGTCACCCCGGACTTGATCCGGGGTCCACCTTTCTCGCTCATCCCAGTTCGGAAGAAGATGGATGCCGGATCAAGTCCGGCATGACGAAATGGCCCAGGCTGGGCTTTACCGCCCTGCACCCCTATGTAGCGGCCGTCATGATCGCCGATTTCCAGCTCGACCGGCCGGCCAGCGAGGCCAGGATCGTCGTCGCCATGTCCGGCGGCGTCGACAGCTCGGTCGTGGCCGCGCTGGCCGCACGCACCGGCGCCGAGGTGATCGGGATCACCCTCCAGCTCTACGACCATGGCGAGGCGGTCGGGCGGTCGAAGACCTGCTGCGCCGGCCGCGACATCTACGACGCCCGCACCGTCGCGGAGCGGCTCGGCATCGCCCATTACGTCTTCGACTACGAGACCCGGTTCCGCGACAGCGTCATCGAGCGCTTCGCCGACGAATATGCCCGAGGCCGGACCCCGATCCCCTGCGTCTCGTGCAACCAGTCGGTCAAGTTCACCGACCTGCTCGCCCTCGCCCGCGACCTCGGCGCCGACTGCCTCGCCACCGGCCACTATGTCCGCCGACTTGCCGGACCGGAGGGGCCCGAGCTGCACCGTGCCGCCGATCCGGCGCGCGACCAGAGCTACTTCCTGTTCGCGACCACAAGCGAGCAGCTCGATTTCCTGCGCTTCCCGCTCGGCGGCCTGCCCAAGCCGGCGGTCCGCGAGATCGCCCGCGAGCTCGGCCTCCTCGTCGCCGACAAGCCCGACAGCCAGGATATTTGCTTCGTCCCCAACGGCGATTATGCCTCGGTGGTGAAGAAGGTCCGGCCCGAGGCGGCGCGGCCCGGCGAGATCGTCGACATGGAGGGGCGCGTGCTCGGCGAGCATCGCGGCCTCATCCATTTCACCGTCGGCCAGCGCCGCGGGCTTGAGATAGGCGGCCAGGCCGAGCCGCTCTACGTCGTCCGGCTCGAGCCGGAGGCTCGGCGCGTGGTGGTCGGGCCGAAGGCGGCGCTCGCGGTACGGGCGGCCCGGCTGTCGGGCCTCAACTGGCTCGGCGAGGAGCAGAGAGAAGGGCTGGCCGCCAAGGTCCGCTCGACGGCTAGGCCGGCGCCGGCGGCCTTCGACGGCGAGTCCCTCCACTTCGAATCGCCGGAATTCGGAGTCGCTCCTGGCCAGGCGGCCGTGATCTACGAAGGATCGCGAGTGCTCGGCGGCGGCTGGATCGAGGAGACCCTCGCTTTGCGGGCGGAGACCCTGGCCGCAGCGTAGAGGATCGTTCCCGCCGCGACGAGGATCAGCAGCATCCGCCAACTCGGCCAGGCGGTCTGGGCGGCGGCCCAGGCGCAGACGGCGATGGCGGGGAGGATCATGAGCCAAACCGTCGCCCCGGCGGAGGCCGGGGCCCCGGGGGGTGAAGGGCTCCGGTGCATTTCACTCGCCGGGGTCCCAGCCTTGGCTGGGACGACGGGCTTGGCCAGCGAAGCGATGCTGATCGAATAGACGAACATCCGCGCCAGCGTCGACACCACGGCCAGCCAGACGAAGCTTCCGCTGAGCGCGAGCACCGCGATCAGCGCGCCCATGAACGCGATCGAGTTTGCCGGCGTGGCGAATCGAGCGCTGACACCGCCGAACCAGCCGGGGAGAAGGCCGTCCCGGCCCATGGCGTAGGTCGTTCGCGAAGTGCCGGTGAGGCCGCCGCTGATGTTGCCGAGCAGCGAGAAGACCGCCGCCGCGACGAGCAGCAGCCCTCCCGCCGGGCCCATCAGCGCCTTGCCGAGCTCGACCAGGGGCGCTTCGCCGCCCCCGCCGGGCTCCATCACCGCTACGTAGGAGAGCTGGACGACGAAGTAGAGCAGGGCCGTGCCGACGATGGTGGCGATCAGCGCGCGGGGGATGTTGCGGGTCGGGTTGGACGTCTCGCCCGCCGGAGTCACGCTGTTCTCGAAACCGACGAAGGCGTAGAGGATGAGCAGGGCCGCGGCCTCGAGGTCGGAGAGCGGCGGCACGCCCGAGGGAGATTCGATCGTCCCGCCCGCCACGACCAGCCCCATCGCCGCCACGAACAGCAAGGGCGCGGCCTTGAGCAGGGTCAGCGCGTCGATCAGCTGCACCGCGCGCTTCACTCCGACGATGTTGATCCAGACGAGCAGCCCGCAGACGGCGAGGATGACCGCGGCCCGGGCCGGCCCGTCCGCGAGCGGCGGCCACAGCACCGCCAGATAGGTGACGAGCACGGTCAGATTGGCGGCGAGCGCGGTCGCCCGCGCGACATAGTAGATCCAGCCGGCCTGGAAGGCGGCGGCCGGGCCGAAGGCGGCGGCGTAGACGACCGGCCCGCCCGAGACGGGATGCCGCGACGCCACCCGGGCGAAGGGCAAGGCGACGACCAGCACGAGCAGCCCGAACAATGGGAAGAGGAAGGGGCTGAACGCCCCGAACCGGTCGTGGAGCGTCCCTGGCAGGGCGAAGATGCCGGCCCCGACCATTCCGTTGAACGACAGGAAGGCGGAGCCGACGAAGCCGATGTCGCGGCGGAGGGGTTCGTCCTTGGTCGCGGTCACAATTCCCCCTCGGCAGCTCGATCCGGCGAGTGTGACGGGCGCCCCGCCGTCCCGCAAGAGGCGAGGCCGATACGGAGCGGCCTGTGGCCCGCCCGCCGCACCTGCCGCACGATTGAGCCGGCTGATTTCGATCAACGCGGTTGCGGTGGCCGCTGCCCGCTCTCCTGTGGTAGCAATCCGGCGGGGACTGGGGGGGTAAGTTGCGTAGGCTCGTGACCACCGATCTGCCGCGGCTTTTGTCGCGCCGGCTGCCGAGGCCGGTGACGGAGCTCGTCGTCGGCGTCGGCATGACCGCCGTCTTCGTCGGCCTCCGGCTCGCCATCACTCCGCTGGTCGGCGAGGTCGCGCCGTTCGCCTTGTCGATCATCGCCGTCCTGCTCGCCGCGCTCGTCGGCGGCTGGCGCGCCGGGCTCGTGTCGATAGTGCTGGGAACCGGGGTCATCTGGTACTTCATCCTGCCCGTCCAGGGCAGCTTCATCCTCGAGGATTCTCAGGCGGCTCTAACTCTGTGCGCGGGTCTCCTGACCGAGGGCGTCATCCTGCTCGCCGTCGGCCTCTATCAGCGCGAGGTCCGCGCCGGGCAGCTCGAGCGGGCCAGGCGGATCAACTTCCTCGGCCATGCGCTGCGCGAGATGGACCACCGCACCAAGAACAATTTCCAGATCGTCACCAGCCTGCTGACGCTTCAGGCGAACCGCTCGCCCAGCGAGGAGGTCAGGGAGGCGCTGAACGAGGCGGCGGAGCGGCTGAAGGCGGTCGCCGCCGTCTACGACGCGCTCGCGCCGAGCAGCCAGGGATTGGCCTCGGTCCGGCTTCAGGACCAGCTCCAGGAGATATGCGACCAGATAAGGCGCGGCATCATGCCCGACGGAATCACGCTCTCGGCCGATTTCGAGCCGATCCTGGTGCCGCATGAGAGCGCCGTGGCGATCGGGATCATCGTCAACGAGCTCGTCACCAACGCCTGCAAGCACGCCTTCGGCGACGGCGGCGGCTCGATCCGGGTGAAAGCCTGGCGCGACGAGGGAGCGGCCGTCATCGAAGTGGCGGACGACGGCGGCGGCTTCGTCGCCGGGGCGGCGAAGCCCGGCCTCGGCAGCCGCCTGGTCACCGCCTTCCTCCAGCGGCTGAAGGCGAGGAGCGACGTCCAATCCTCGCCCGAAGGGACCGTCCACCGGATCCGGGTGCCGCTGGCCTGATGCCGGTCCGAAGCGCCGGAATCCTGCTTTACCGGCGCGACCCGGACGGCGTGCGGATGCTGCTCGTCCATCCCGGCGGCCCCTTCTGGCGTGGCAGGGACGAGGGCGCGTGGATGATCCCGAAGGGCCTGATCGAGCCGGGCGAGCATCCCCTGGCCGCGGCGCTGCGCGAGTATGAGGAGGAGCTTGGCACCAAGCCGCGGGGCGAGCCGAGGCCGCTGTGCGAGGTTCGGCAGGCGGGCGGAAAATGGGTGGAGGCCTTTGCCCTGGAGGGCGATTTCGACCCGGCGGAGCTCAGGAGCAGCGAATTCACCATCGAATATCCGCCGAAAAGCGGCAGCTTCCGGGCCTTTCCCGAGGTGGACGAGGCGCGCTGGTTCACGCTCGACGAGGCTCGGACGAAGATATTGAAGAGCCAGGCGCCGATCGTGGACGCGCTGGAGAAACTCGTCATCCCGGACTCGATCCGGGATTCATGAACACGGACGCGCGAAGCCTCGAACATCCGTGTTCATGTATCCGGGCTTGCGCCGGAATGTGACGGAGGGTCAGAAGCTGAGCCTGCCCTCGATAACCGTCACGCACCTGCCCCCCAATATGGCCCGGTCCCCCTCCCGCCGGCACTCCACCCGGCCGCCCCGGCGGCTCGCCTGGAAGGCGGTGAAGGAGTCGCGGCCGAGGCGCTCGGCCCAGAAGGGGGTGAGTGCGGCATGGGCGGCGCCCGTCACCGGATCCTCGTCGACTCCCCAGGCGGGGACGAAGACGCGGCTGACGACGTCATGCTCGCCGCCGCCCGGCGCGGTGGCGATGGCCATATAGTCGATCTCGGCCAGCCGCTTCATGTCGGGCCTGAGCGACCGGACCGCCGCTTCGTCGGCGAAGAGCAGGATGGCGACACCCTCGGACCCTTCGTAGCTCAGGTACAATTCGGGCGGAGCGGAGTCGCTGGCGCCGTCATGGGTAATGATGGCGGCGATTCCGGCACTGTCGCTGGAGACGATGTCGCGCATCTGCGCCTCCGTTGCACGGCGGACCCGGGTCTGCGGGAGATCGAGCCGGTAACCGGCTCCGTCGCGGCCGACGATCAGGATGCCCGCCTTGCGGGTGCTGAACCTCACCTGCTCACGCTCGCCGATCAGGACGTGCCCGCCGGCGAGCGTGGCATGGCCGCACAAGGCCACCTCGACCGTGGGCGTGAACCAGCGCAGCTCGTAATCCGCCTCGCCGTCCGCGGACGGGACCGTGAACGCGGTCTCGGAGAGATTGTTCTCCTCGGCGATCGCCTGCAGGATGTCGTCGGGGAGCCATTCCTCCAGCGGCACGACCGCCGCCGGGTTGCCGGTGAAGGGACGGTCGGCGAAGGCATCGACCTGGACGAGGCGCAATTCAGGCATCGGGCTGTTCCTCCGGAGCATTGGTGAGGTCGGTTTCGGCCAGCGCGTTGCCGGGCTGGTCGACCTGGCCCTCTGGGTCGATGTGGATGAGGATCTCGACGCCCGGGAACTCGGCCTGGAGCTTGTTCTCGACCTCGTCCATCACCCGGTGCGCCTCGGCGACGCTCATCCCGGGGTCGACCCAGACGTGGAACTGGACGAAATCGTGGGCGCCGCTGGTGCGGGTCCTGAGGTCGTGGAGGCCTTTCAGGGCGGGGTGGCGGGCCGCGACCTCGACGAAGCGGCGGCGCTTCTCCTCCGGCCATTCCCGGTCCATCAACTGGTCGACGGCGCGGCTGGAGGCGCGCCAGGCGCCCCACAGCAGCCAGAGGGCGATGAGTATCCCGAAGACGGGGTCGGCGCCGGTCAGGCCGAGATACTGGTCGAGGACCAGCGCGGCGATCACCGCGAGGTTGAGCAGAAGGTCGCTCTGGTAGTGGACGTGATCGGTCTCGATCGCGACCGATCGGGTGCGGGCGATGACCCGGCGCTGATAGGCGAGCAGGCTCAAGGTGGCGAGGATGGCGATGATCGAGACTGCGATTCCATATTCGGCATGGGCGGACGCCTCGCCGCCGAGCAGCCGGTCGACGGCGCGCCAGCCGATGCCGAGCGCCGAGAAAGCGATGATTCCGACCTGGGCGAGCGCCGCAAGGGCCTCCGCCTTGCCGTGGCCGAACCGGTGCTCGCGGTCGGCGGGCGCCGCGGCGATACGGACTCCGTAGAGCGTGATCAGCGACGCGAGCAGATCGAGCCCGGTATCGGCGAGCGAGCCGAGCATCGCCACGGAGCCGGTAACCCAGGCCGCATAGCCCTTGAGCATAAGCAGGAAGAGCGCGGTGGCGACGCTGGCGAGCGCCGCCCGGGTCGTCAGCGAAGCGTGGGTCTCGTGCGCGGCGTGGGCCTGGCTCACGGGTAGAGCAGCCCCTCCGTCCACCCCTCGCCGGCGCGGGTGAAGAGGCGGCGCTCGTGCAACCGGTGGGCGCGGTCGTTCCAGAATTCGATCCGCTCCGGCTCGACCCGCCAGCCGCCCCAGCGCGGCGGCCGCGGGACCTCGCCCCCTTCGAAGCGGCGGCGGACCTCCTCGTAGCGCGCTTCGAAGGTGGCTCGGGCATCGAGCGGCCGGGACTGGTCCGATGCCCAGGCGCCGAGCTGCGAATCGCGGGCGCGGGTGGCGAAGTAGGAATCCGCCTCCGTCCCGGTCACCGGCTCGACCGGCCCTTCGATGCGCACCTGGCGGCGCAGCGACTTCCAGTGGAAGAGCAAGGCGGCGCTGGGATTGGCGGCGAGCTCCCCGCCCTTGCGGCTGTCGAGATTGGTGTAGAAGACGAAGCCCCGCTCGTCGTGGCCCTTCATCAGAACCATCCGGACCGATGGCCGGCCAGCCGAGTCCGCGGTCGCGAGCGCCATCGCGGTCGGATCGTTCGGCTCCGCCAAGCGCGCCTCCGCGAGCCATTCCTCGAACAAGGCGTGGGGATCGTCGGCCATGGCCGCCTCTTGCCGCGTGAGGGGCTGAGGCACAAGCGGACCGCCAAACCCTCTCCCGTTTTTTACGGGAGAGGAGGGGCCCGCCGCGAAGCGGTGGGAGGTGAGGGTCTGTACCCAGGAGTCAGCAAGACCCTCTCCTCCCAAGCCTATGGCTTGGGCCCCTCCTCTCCCGCGAAAAGCGGGAGAGGGGTTTAGACGGGGGAGGTTGCGCCCTCGGGGTGCGTTACCCATCTGACACAGCGTATCCGCAAGGCAACAGTGGACATTTGCGGCGGTCTGGAGAACGAAGCACGGCGATGGCGGACCTCTATTCACAGCTGGGCGTGAAGCGCGACGCGGGCGAGGCCGAGATCAAGAAGGCCTATCGCAAGCTCGCCAAGGAGCTGCACCCCGACAAGAACAAGGGCAATCCGGGCGCCTCGGAGCGTTTCTCCAAGATCACCCGGGCTTATGACATCCTCACCGACAAGGACAAGCGCGCCCGCTACGACCGCGGCGAGCTCGACGAGGACGGCAATCCTCGCGCGCCCTTCGGCTATGGCGCGGGCGGGCCGCGCCCCGGCGCCGGTCCGGGCGGAGCGGGCTTCGGCCGCTCGCCGGGTCCCGAGTTCGGCGGCGGCGAGGAAATCGACCTTTCGGACCTGTTCGACGGCCTGTTCGGAGGCGCCGCCGGCCAACGCCGCGGAGCGCCCGGCGGCATGGGCGGCTTCGGCGGGTTCGGCACCCGGCGGCCGGCGCCGCCTCCCCAGAAAGGCGCCGACATGGCCTACCGGCTCCCGATCAGCTTCGAGGACGCCGCGGCGCTGAAAGAGCAGCGGGTCACCCTCGCCGGCGGCAAGACGGTTTCGATAAAGCTTCCGGCCGGGGTCGAGGAAGGGACCAAGATCCGACTCGCCGGCCAGGGCCAGGCCGGACCCGGCGGCAATGGCGACGCGATCGTCGCCATCTCGATCAAGCCGCACCGCTTCTTCACCCGCGACGGTGACAATATCCGGCTCGATCTGCCCATCTCGCTGGACGAGGCCGTGCTCGGAGCCAAGGTGAAGGTGCCCACGGTGGACGGGCCGGTGATGCTGAGCGTCCCGGCCGGCACCAGCTCCGGCAAGGTGCTCCGCCTCAAGGGCAAGGGCTTCACGGGCAAGGGCGGCCAGAGGGGCGACCAGCTGGTCACCTTGATGATCGACGTCCCCGCCGGAGATGACGAACTCGCCCGATTCGTCGAAGGCTGGAGCCGCAAGGGCAAAGGCAACCCGAGGGGCGGGCTGGGCGTCTAGCCTCGTCATGGACGGTCGTTGCGAGCCAGACGAAGAAGCGGTTCCCCGGCGAAGGCCGGGGCCCAGCGGCGCCGGCGCAAGGACTGGATCCCGGCCTTCGCCCGGAAGCAGGGCCGTGCGGCGGCAAGCAACGTTCCCCTTCCGTTTCGCCTCCTGTCGCGCTACCCTCCCCCCATGGCCAAAC
>JASLBD010000440.1 GCA_030146745.1 Allosphingosinicella sp.
AGGAGACGAAGCGGCGGTCCCCCTTCTTCGACGCATAATAGATGTTGCCGCTCGAATCGCTGCCCACCTTGCGACCGTGGCGGCGCAGGTGCAGCGATGTCGTCAGGGTCGCCCCGTCCCACCAGGTGAAGAGCTTTTTGAGAAGGCCCATGGTCGCGCGGACTAGCGCCGATGGCGGGCGGCGCGCAAGCCATTCCTCCAGCCCCCTCGCAGTCCGCCGCGAGCGCCGGAGCCTGTCCAAAGACGGGACCGAAGCGCTCTGCGGCGACTTGACGCAATTCCCCGATAAGCGGAGGATAAATCTTAAGAGTCGATGAATCAGGAATTGACGAATCGAAAAATCCTAACTAGTCGAACCACTTAGCTAAGGGACCCGCCGTGGCACGAGGGTCGACCTTTTCCAATGGGGCATCGGGGCATGTCATGGGATTTCCGGGGAATTTGCTGCGCGCCTGCTGCGCGCTCGCTTCGCTCCCTCTCATCGGGGCCGCGCCGTTGACAGTGGCGCCGGCCCAGGTCTCGACTCCGCCGCTCATCTGGCACCAGGCCGGCGCGATCCGGGTCCTTTGTCTGGTCTCCGCCACGACCCGACGCGACGAGATCGACAGGCTCCAGGAAGAGCTTTGCACCATCGTCCGCTCCCTTGCCTCCGACGGCGCGCCGGTACCGGTAACCAAAGTCGGCTTCGGCGATCCCGCGGTGCTCGAGCCCGGCACCGTCACCCTTCTCGTCCACGCGTCCCTCCAGCCGGACGGCGACGAGCGCCTCGTCGTGCTCGACGTTCGCCCCTTCCGCCCCGGAGGCGACCACAACGTCCTCCTTTTCGGCCCGGCACCGCGCGCCGTGCGCATTCCGCGCACCGGAGCGGGCGGCACCAAACTCGAGGTGGCGATCGCTGCCGCTCTCGCGGAGATCCTGCCCTGGCGGCAGGATCGTAATCACCACAATATCAACCGCCTTAATTAGGGGAGGCACAATATGTCTGACAGCGAAACCAACACCCTGCACCCGCAATCCTGCGGCTGCGCGGCCTGCACGGGTTACAACCCGGACGACCGGATCGTTCTCGACACCAACGTCGACGGCACTGGCGGAACGCTCGGCCAATATGACAAGCCGGTCTACACGCTCGACCAGGTCATCGCGAACATGAACCGCACGTCCTACGTCGGCACCGGCATTCCCGGCCCGCAGTGGAATTACGGCGAAGACTACATGGGGCAGAACAAGAGCGGTGACCCCAGCATCATCACCTTCGGCTTCCAGACCGCCGAATCGGTCGCGGAGGCGCCTTATGCCTTTTACGACGAGGCCGGCAATCTGATCGCCGCCCGTTCGCAATATTTCGGCTTCCAGCCCTTTTCGGCCGCGCAGATGGATGCGACCCGCAAGGCGATCACGCTGTGGGACGATCTCGTCGCCGTGAGCTTCGTCGAAGTGGCCGATGTCGCCGATGCCGATCTCACCTACGGCAACGTCACCAACCAGCCCGGCACCCAGGCCTATGCCTACCTGCCCTACAATTACAGCGGCCTGTCGGCCGGCCTGCAGGGCGACGTCTGGGTCGGCGCGACGGCGGGGAGCAACTTCCAGCTCGGCAACGGCTTCTACGGCCTCGCGACCCTGATCCACGAGACCGGCCACGCGATCGGCCTTCAGCATCCGGGCGCCTACAATGCGGCTCCGGGGCTCTCGATCGTCTACCCGGTGAACGCGGAATATTATCAGGACACCCGCATGTATTCGCAGATGTCCTACTTCAACGCCGAGTTCAGCGGCGGCGCCCACATCGACTGGAACCGCCTCAACTGGGTCTACGGCCAGACTCCGCTGCTCCATGACATCGCCACCATCCAGGCGATGTACGGCGCCGACCCGACGACCCGCACCGGCGACACCGTCTACGGCTTCAACAGCACGGCCGGTCACGAGGTCTACGACTTCTCGACCAACACCATGCCGGTGATCTCGATCTACGACGCCGGCGGCATCGATACGCTCGACTTCTCGGGCTGGAACAGCAACTCGCTGATCGACCTCAACGCCGGCGCCTTCTCCGACGGCGGCGGCAGCGGAATCGTTCCGCTCGACGTGCTCAAGGAGCGCGGGCTTCTGCCTCAGAGCTATACCGAGGATCAGTATGAGGCGCTCCGCGCCCGCTACAACGCTCCGGACGGCATGCTTCACGACAACATCTCGATCGCTTACGGCACCACCATCGAGAATGCTGTCGGCGGCGGCGGCGATGATATGATCATCGGCAATTCCGTCGCGAACATCCTCACCGGCAATGCCGGCAACGATACGCTCATCGGTGGTGACGGGGTCGACTCGCTCATCGGCGGCCTCGGCAACGACATCTTCATCGCCGAGATCAACGAGACGAAGGTTGACGGCAAGAACGGCCCGATCTCGCTCGATCGAGTCCTCGACTTCGCCGCCGGCGACGTCCTCGACCTGAGCGGCATCGACGCCAATACCGGCATCGACGGCGACCAGGCCTTCACCTTCGTCGGCCACGCCAATCCGACCGGCGCCGGCGAAGTGGGCATCCGCACCTTCGGCAACATGAACGCGGCCGAGAGCGCCCTGGGCATGGATCTGGACGGCATCGACGGTCCCAGCACCTTCGGCGGTCCGGTGACGATTGTGTTCGGCAATGTCGATGGCGGTCAGCCGGACTTCGCCATGGTCCTGATGAACACCCCGACGCTCAGCACGTCCGACTTCATCATGTAAGACACGCGCCGGGGCGGTCTCCGAACCGTTCCCGTCGCTTCTTTGGAAAAGCGCTCCGGCTCCGGCCGGGGCGCTTTTTCTTTGCCCGGTTCAGGCGGTGCGGAGCCTGGTGAAGAGACGGAGCGCGATCCAGCCCGCCGCCGGGACCGCGGCCGCGGCGGCGAAGAGCATCAGGAAGGCGTCCGCCGAGCCGGCGGCGGCGGCGCCCCACGCGACATAGACGAGCGCGATCCCCGCATTGGCGAGCCCGGTGGCAAGCGCGAACCGTCCGAACGGCATCCCCGCCAGCCCCGCGGACACGGTCGCGGCTTCCGCCAGGACCGGCACCGCGCGGGTCAGCACCAGCGTCGCCGGCCCCAGGTCCTCGGCGATGCGGCGGGCGCGGGCGACCTCGTCGGGCCCGAGGAAGCGTTTCGCCAGCGGCCGGCCCGCCCGGCTGCCGAGCCAGTAGCCGAGGCCGCATCCGATCGTCATCCCGATCCAGATCAGAAGCCCGCCGGCCCAACCGAACAAAGCCACGGCCGCGACGCTGACCAGGCTGGAAGGCACCGGCAAAACGGCGTCGCCGGCGAACAGGGCGAGGATGGCGAGCGCCAGCAGAGCGCCGCCCTGCCCCCGCGCGCCGCCGAACAGGCCGCCCGCATATTCGGCGACCTGCGCCTCGAGCAGCAGGAAGGGCAGGAGGATCATCGCCACGAGGACGAAGCCGGCGGCGATCCATTTCAACAGCGGGTGCACCACGCCTCCTACCGTCATGCCGGGCCCGACCGGCATTCATGAACACCGCGCGATAAGACTATTCTCCGCCGCCGGTGTCCATGGCTTCCGGCTTCCGCCGGAATGACGGCCCTCCCCTTGCCTCGCCGCCGCCGCCGCTCTACCCGAAGGCGACACCGGAGAGGCACGATGCGCATCGCCTGCCTGGGCGGGGGACCGGCCGGGCTCTATTTCGCGATCTCGATGAAGCTGCGCGATCCCGCGCACGACATCGACCTCTATGAGCGCAACCGCAGCGACGACACTTTCGGCTGGGGCGTCGTCTTCTCCGACCAGACGGTCGAGAATCTGATCGCCAACGATCCCGTCTCGGGCGCCGTCATCCAGAGCGAATTCGCCCATTGGGACGACATCGAGGTCCATATCCACGGCGAGACGATGCGCTCGTCGGGCCACGGCTTCATCGGCATCGGCCGCAAGCGGCTTCTAAACATCCTCCAGGACCGGGCGCGCGAGCTCGGAGTCCGGCTCCACTTCGAGCATGATGCGAGCGCCGACCTCGACGCTTACCGGGATTACGACCTCGTCATCGCCGCCGACGGCGCCAACAGCCGAATCCGCACCGCCTATGCGAAGCAATTCGGGGTCGACGTCCAAGTCCGGAAGAACAAATTCTTCTGGTTCGGCACCCATAAGGTGTTCGAGGCCTTCACCTTCGCCTTCGAGGAGACCGGGGCCGGCTGGGTCTGGGCCCACGCCTATCGCTTCGACCAGGGCCTCTCGACCTTCATCGTCGAGATGGCGCCGGACACCTGGCAGCGTCTCGGCCTCGACCGGATGGACCAGACGCAAGCGATCGCTCTCTGCGAACGCATCTTCGCCAAATACCTGGGCGGCCACGCCCTGATGTCGAACGCAGCCCACCTCAAGGGCCCGGAAGCCTGGCTCCAGTTCCGCCGGATCCTCTGCGGGCGCTGGTCGTACCGCAATCTGATCCTGCTCGGCGACGCCGCCCACACCGCCCATTTCTCGATCGGCTCGGGAACCAAGCTCGCGCTCGAGGACGCGATCAAGCTCGCCGAAGTGCTCAACCGCCCCGGCCTCTCGCGCGAGGCGGCGCTGGGCGAATATCGCGAGGAGCGGCAGGTCGAGGTGCTCAAGCTCCAGAACAGCGCCCGCAACTCGACCGAATGGTTCGAGACCCTGGAGCGCTATCTCCATTTCGAGCCGATCCAGTTCGCTTATTCGCTCCTCACCCGCTCGCAGCGCGTCAGCCACGAGAATCTGCGCCTCCGCGACAAGCCCTGGCTGGAGGGCGTCGAGCGCTGGTTCCAGTCGAAGGCGCTGGGAGTCCCGGTCAACGATCCGGCGCCGCCGATGTTCGCGCCGTACGAGCTTCGCGGGCTTCGCCTCGCCAACCGGGTGGTCGTCTCTCCGATGGCGACCTATTCGGCCCGGGACGGCGTTCCGGACGACTTCCACCTGGTCCATTACGGCACCCGCGCCCAAGGCGGCGCCGGCCTCCTCTACACCGAGATGACCTGCGTCTCGCCCGAGGGCCGGATCACGCCGGGATGCGCCGGCCTCTATGCGCCGGGGCATGTCGAGGCGTGGAGGCGGATCGTCGACTACGTCCACGCCCACACCCGCGCCAAATTCTGC
>JASLBD010000131.1 GCA_030146745.1 Allosphingosinicella sp.
GGGGCAGCGCCCTGCCCGAGTGGGCGCCGCGCCGAATGACCCGCCTTGCCCGATTGCCGTAAAAAGAAGTTCGTGGTATGTTCTTCGCCGCTCTTTGAATTCGTGAATGAAGGTGGAAAGCCTGGTGGTGCCGCGACCGCCGCGAAGTTCACGAAAAATGTCGCGGACCCAATGAACTTCGTGAACTTACCGAGGGGTTGACGCCCGCTCGGACGCGTAGCTGGGTTCAGCGATAACGGAGCGCCCGATCGCTCAGCCGAGCGACTTGACGATCTCTTCCGTCATTTTCTTGGCGTCGCCGAGCAGCATCATCGTGTTGTCGCGGTAGAAGAGGTCGTTGTCGACGCCGGCATAGCCGACCCCGCCCATCGAGCGCTTGATGAACAGCACCGTCTTGGCCTTCTCCACGTCCAGCACCGGCATTCCGTAGATGGGCGAGGTCTTGTCGGTCTTGGCGGCCGGATTGGTGACGTCGTTGGCGCCGATGACGAAGGCGATGTCGGTGCGGGCGAATTCGGAATTGATGTCCTCGAGCTCGAACACGTCGTCATAGGGCACGTTCGCCTCGGCGAGCAGCACGTTCATGTGCCCGGGCATCCGCCCCGCCACCGGGTGGATGGCGAATTTGACGGTCACGCCTTCCGCCTTGAGCTGGTCGGTGAGCTCGCGCACCGCGTGCTGCGCCTGCGCCACCGCCATTCCGTAGCCGGGGACGATGATCACCTGCTCGGCCTGGCTCATCAGGAAGGCCGCGTCCTCCGCCGATCCCCGCTTCCACGGCCGGTCGGACGCCGCTCCGCCGCCGGCGACCGCGGTGTCGCCGCCGAAGCCGCCGGCGATGACCGAGATGAAGCTCCGGTTCATCGCCCGGCACATGATGTAGGAGAGGATCGCGCCGGACGAGCCGACCAGCGCGCCGGTGATGATCATCGCGCTGTTCTGGAGCGTGAAGCCCATCGCCGCCGCCGCCCAGCCCGAATAGCTATTGAGCATCGAGACGACGACCGGCATGTCGGCGCCGCCGATCGGGATGATCAGGAGGAAGCCGACGAGGAAGGCGAGGGCCGTCAGGGTCACGAACACCCAGGCGCTCTGGTCGGTGGTGAAATAGCCGACCAGTCCGACGATGGCCGCGAGGATCCCGAGGTTGAGGACGTGTCTCAGCGGAAGCAGGATCGGCTTGCCCGACATGTTGCCGTTCAGCTTCAAGAAGGCGATCACCGAGCCCGAGAAGGTGACCGCCCCGATCGCCGCGCCGAGGCTCATCTCGACCCGGCTGACCGGGTGGATCAATCCGTCGACGGCGATCCCGAAGGCGTCGGGGTTGAGATAGGCGGCGCCCGCCACCAGCACCGCGGCGAGCCCGACCAGCGAGTGGAAGGCCGCGACCAGTTGCGGCATCGCCGTCATCGCGATCCGCCGCGCCGTCACCAGGCCGATGACGGCGCCGATCAGGATGGCGCCGCCGATCAGCATCAGATTGTCCCAATGGATCGGCTCATGCCACTGGAGCGGGAATTCCTCGTCCCGGGTCGGCATGTAGTGGATGAGGGTGGTCAGCAGGGCGATGCCCATGCCGATGATCCCGGCCCGGTTGCCCCGCCGAGCGCTCTCCGGATTGGACAGGCCGCGCAAGGCGAGGATGAAGCAGATGCCCGAAATCAGATAGGCGACCATCACCCAGGCCGGGGGAGCGACGGCTTCACCGTGCATGGGCAATCCTCGTCGCCCCAGCCAAGGCTGAGGCCCCGGAGAGGAAAGGCGCTGCGGAGCCGCCGGTGCGAACTTCCACCGGGGCCCCAGCCTTCGCTGGGGCGACGTGCCTCGGCCTCACCCCTTCTTCTCCTTCTTCCTGTACATGGCCAGCATCCGCGCGGTCACCGCGAAGCCGCCGAAGATGTTGATGCTGGCCAGCACCACCCCGGCGAGGCCGAGCCATTTGGCGCCGGGCACCCCGGCGGCCGCCGCCGCGATCAGGGCGCCGACGATGATCACGGAGGAGATGGCGTTGGTCACCGACATGAGCGGCGTGTGAAGCGCCGGGGTGACCGACCAGACGACGTAATAGCCGACGAAACACGCCAGCACGAAGATCGACAGGATCGAAACGAAATCCACCGGTCACCCCGCGGTTGAAGCGGGCGCACCTTGGCGGGGCGCTCCGCCCTTGTCGAGGCCCTAGTGGCTCTTCCCGTACCTTCGTGCCTTACCTCGAATTCTGAAATGCGAAGAATCGAAAAGGGGCGAAGCGGCCGAGTCCCTGCCCGCCCGGGTTCGGCCGCTTCCGGCCTCTTCCCTAACGCGATGTTAACCCCTTGCCGCCAGAACAGGCGGGAGAGTCGGGCGTGGAAGGCATTTTCGAATGAGCGCGGAATTCACCCAGGTGATGGTGGCGGACCGGATCGGGCTGTTCGACGTCGACGGCAGCCTCCAGGCCAATTGCCGCGAGGTCGCCGCCCTGCTCGCCAACGATTCGGTCCGGGTCGCCCGCCGCTTCTGGACCCACCTGTCCGGAGCCCCGGAAGTCAACGCCGCTTTCTCCGAAGCGGAGATGGACGACAATGTCCGCAAGATACTCCCTTATCTCGCTTCCAAATATACGGACCTGAGCGGCCAGGGCTGGGGCGACATGGTCGGCAATTACGTGCTCGACGCGCAATCGACCCATATATCGCTCACCACCCTCCTCTCGGCGATCAGCGCCGCCGCGGCGGAAGGCCACGACATCCTGGTCGAGAAGCTCTCCGGCGACCCCGAGCGGCTCGGCCGCCTCGCCCGCTGCCTCACCCAGGCGACCTTGCTCGAGGCGGACATGTTCGCCGCCCATTTCAGCCTGCTCCAGGGCCGCGCCGAGCGCGAGAGCCGGCGGTCCCATGGCAAGGGCTTCACCGAGGATGTGGTCAGCGCGGTCGAGCGCACCGCCTCCGACAGCC
>JASLBD010000479.1 GCA_030146745.1 Allosphingosinicella sp.
CACGGCGGGGCTTACGAGGGCGGGCGTCGCTCGCCTGCTTCTCCCCGGCGCCGACGACTTCGCCGTGCCCGACAACGACGTTCTGAAGCAGGTCCAGGCCGGAGTCGGCGACCGGCCGCCGCGCATCGACGATCCCGTGACCGCGCAGCGGCTGGTCGCCTGGATCCGCCTGCGCCCGCTCGCCGAGGCGAAGCTGAGCTCGCTGAAGCTCGCCTGGGTCGGGGTCAATGCCGCCATGGCCGACCAGCGCAAGACGCTCGGCCGCCAGCAGATCGGCCGAGGCACCGGCGCCTCCGGCCAGGAATATTCGCTCGGCGCCGGCGGAGTCGATCCCTCCACCCTCCTCATCGAGGTCGAGGAGGAGGAAGGCATGCGCGGCTGGCGGCAAGTGCCGGACGTCCAGGCGGCCGGGCCGCACGAGCGGGTCTACAGCCTCGACAGCGAGGCCGGCACGATCAGGTTCGGCGATGCGGTGCGCGGAGCCGTGCCGGGCGCCGGGCGGGCGATCCATGTCGGCTATATGCGGGCCGGAGGAGGCGCCGCCGGCAATCTCGCCGCCGGAGCGCTCAAGGCGCTCGGCCCGATCCAGGGCGCGCCCAAGCTCAAGCTGCTCCAGCCGCTGGCCATGACCGGCGGCGCCGATGCGGAAGCGCTGGAGGAAGCCGAGGCGCGGATCCCGGCGACGATCCGCCACGGCGGACGCGCGGTGACGAAAGGCGACGTCCAGGAGCTGGCGCTGCGCACCCCGGGAGCCGCGGTGGCCAGGGCCGAGGTGCTCGAGCGCTTCAAGCCGCAGCAGCGGCGCTCCGGAATCCCCGGAGTCGTGTCGGTCATGGTGCTTCCGGCCCGCGCCGGCACCGCCAAGCCGGCCCCGCGGCCGGACCGGACGATGCTGGAAAGCGTCTACGCCTGGCTCGACCAGCGCCGCCCGCTCGCCACCGAGCTCTACGTGATCGCTCCCGAATATGTGGCGATGGGGGTGAGCGCGGCGGTCGAGATCGTCGATCCGGGCCAGCGCGACTCGGTGCTCGAGCAGGTCGCCGAGGCGATCAGGCTGCACCTGTGGCCGCTCGCCGGCGGCGGTCCCGACGGGCAGGGCTGGCCGCTCGGCCGGACCGTCGACGACCGGCTGGTCGAGACGGCGATCGCCCGAATTCCCGGAGTCCGTTCGGTCGCCCCAGTGCGGCTGTTCCGCAAGGGCCGCGGCGGCGCCTGGCAGCCGGTCCGCGAGGATTCCGGCGGCCGCGCCGTCATTCGCCTCGAGCCGTGGCAACTGCCGGAGCTCGCCATGCTCGCGGTGTCGGAGGGCAGCGCCGCCTCCGCGACGCTGCCGGCGGGCTCGGGTTCGGGTTCGGGATCGGCATCGGACGGCGACGACGGGATCGCCATTCCGGTCGTGCCGGAGCTCTGCTGATGGACGTCAACGGCCTTCCGATGTGGCAGATCAGCGGGCGCCGCGCCTTCGGGCTCGCCGCGGACGCTCAGCCGCCGCACGCGGCCGTCGATCTCCATTTCAAGGACGAGGCCGGGCACCTCCAGCTCGCCCGCCAGCAGCCGGTGCCGGCGCTCGCCGAGGACCAGACCTTCGCCCGGGCCGCCATTGCGGGGCCGAGCCCGGTCGCGGACGGCTTGGGCGGCTTCGCCTGGTGGGATATCGGCGAAGGCAAGCTCAAGGCCTCGGGCTTCGCGCCCGGAAGCGTCGATCTGCCGTTGCCGCTGCCCGAGCCGCCGTCGCTCCAGTCACCGGAGGATCTGGCGCTCGGCACGGACGAGGTGCTCTACGCGGCCCGCGACGGGGCCGTCGTGATGCGCGACGTCCGCGGACGCTGGCCCGCGGCCCAGGCGCGCAAGACGGGCTTCCGGGCTCACCTGCTCGCACCCGTGCCCGGCGGCGGAGTCTGGGCTTTGGACCGGGTCGGACGCAACCTCGCCCGGCTGTCCGGATATCCGCTGAGGTTCGCAGGGTTGCGCGATCCCGATCCTGAAAGGTTCCAGCCGGTCGAGCCCAACCGGAATGCGCCGCGGCTGCGCGCCTTGCGCGGCGCCCGGCTTCCCGACGCCTTCGAAGCCGTCGCCATGGCGGCGTCGGAGCATGGGCAGCTCGCCATCCTCGCCTGGGAAATGGGCGACGACGCGGCGGTGTTCACGCTGGAAGGCGGGCAGCTGGTTTTCCGGATGGGCCTCGCCGGACTGAGATTCCCCTTCTCGATCGCCTGGAACGGCGAAGACCAGGTGGCGGTGCTGGCGGTTGACGGTGGCGGCCTGGCCTCGCAGGCCTTCGTCTATCCGATGGACCTGCCGCCGACCGGCCGATCCCTGCCGCCGGACGGGCGGGTCCATCCGCTGATCGCGGCGCGGCTTTCGCGCTTCTGCAACGCCCTTTCGCCGACCCCGCTCTATCTGGTGCGCGAGCCCGGCAGCGACGAGCCCGTCTCGGTGCGCCCGCTGCGTTCTCTGTCGGGCGGACTTTATGCTCGGCTGGGGACCACCCTGCTTGGGCCGATCGATTCCGGCCTCGCCGGCTGCGTGTGGCACCGGCTCTATGCGGAAGCGGCGCTGCCCGGCCATGGCGCGATCGACATCGAAGCCTTCGCCACGGACACCCCCGGCACACCGGCGCTGCCCGGTGAGGAAGGCGCGGGACGCTGGGCCCCGCACCGGATCTCGGCGGTGCGATCGCCCGACTCCGCGCCGAACCTGCCCCATGCGGGCTGGTGCCGGGAAGCGAGCGAAATCCCGTTCGGAGCCGCTCAACTGAACTGTGCGGCCCGCCCCGGAGCGGCCGGCCTGTTCACCCTGCTGATCCAGGATGCGGGGCGCAAGGTGCGGAGGCTTTCCGGCCGCTATCTGTGGCTCAGGATAACCTTCACCGGCAACGGCCAGGGCTCGCCGGAGCTGGCCGCGGTCCGGGTCTACGGCAACCGCTTCTCCTATCGCGACCGCTACCTTCCCGCTTTCTACCGGGAGCCGCTCGGCGGGCCGGACTCGGACGCGGAGGGGACGGCGACCCCGCACGACTTCATGGACCGGATGCTCGGCCTGTTCGAAGGCGTGCTGACCGAGACCGAGGGCAAGATCGCCTCCTCCTGGCTGCTCACCGACCCCGCCGCTGCCCCTCCCGATGCTCTGCCATGGCTGGGGAGCTGGATCGGGATCGGCAGCGAGGCCGGCGAGAATCCCGATCAATACCGGCAAAGCCTCCTCGCCGCCCCCCATACGGCGGCGCTGAACGGAACGCTGGGCGGCCTTCTGAGCGCGCTCGAGATCGCCACGGGCGGGGTTTTCGTCAACGGCGGGCGCCTGGACCCGGGCCGTCCGGCGCCCCCGCCCGGAAGTCCGGCGCTTGCCCGCCTGGGCGACCTGTCGCTGAGGGCCCTGATGCTCTCGATGCAGCGGAGCGGCGAATGCGCGATGCTGACCGGCGGCGCCGTGACGAGGGGCGACATCGTCGTCGTCGAGGGTTTCCGCCTCCGCCGCACCTTCGCGACCATCCTCGGCGCCGACCTGGCCGACGAGGAGGATCCTCTCACCCTCGGAATGGCCCGGTCGGGCAACAGCTTCGTCGGCGACACATTGATCCTCGGCGACGAGGCCCGGGCGGAGCTGCTCGCCCTTTATCGCTCCGAAGTCGACGACAGCCGGGGCGACTTGGCGGCGGTCGAGCAATTCTACGCGCGGCTCGCGCACCGGGTGCTGGTGCTGGTGCGCGGTGCCGGCGACCCGGCGGAGATGCGGCGCCTCACCGAAATCGTCGAAAAGGCGATCCCGGCTCATGTCGAACCCCGGATCCATAAGGCCCGCGACCCGCTGATCGTCGGCGCCGCCTCCCTCGTCGGGATCGACACCTATCTCGCCGAAGGCATGCCGTTCGAGCGGGTGAGGCTCGGCCGGTCGATCCTTGGCGAGGGGGATTTCGTCGCCGGCAGCGGCCATCTCGATCCGCGCGCCGACGCCCCGGGCTCGACCCCGCCCGTCGCCGTCGCCCGCGGCCCGGGCGAGGTCTGGACCGGCTCCGGATTCACGTTGAGCGCCGCCGGCTCGCGGGCCGCCCCGGGCCGGCGGATCAGTCGATACATCTGGTCATGGGAGTGAGATATGCCTGAATTCAAAGTCGGCCAGACCGAGGTCCGCGCGGACGGGATCATCGACGTCGAGGTCAATCCGCGCAATCCGCTCCCGGTCGGAGCGCATCGTTTCCAGCTCGTCGTCGAGGACGATGCCGGCAACCTCTCCCAGCCGGCCATCCTCAACGTCATCGTGCGCGACACGGAGAGGCCGACGGCGGTGCTCGAGGTGGTGGATCCGAACAACGGATCGATCGATCCGGTCGTTTCCGCCGGCAAGGGCTTCCGGCTGTCGGGCCTGAAATCGACCGACAACCCGCCGGGCAAAGTGGTCAGATATTCCTTCACCCTGCTCGATCGGCCCTGACGATGACGGTCCTCGCCCCCAACGTCCCGCACGAGACGGACCTCGGCTTCGTCGACGTTGAGAACCGGCTTGCGCCGGGCAAGTACCGGTTCCGCCTGACGGTGTTCGACGAGTCGAAGAACGAGAGCGGGGCCACGTTCATCGTCGTCACCGTCAAAGAGGTGCAGCGCGATCCGCCGAACCCGCGGGATCCGTCCGTGGTCATCGATCGCGGAGTCCTGGATCGCAGGGTCCTCGACCGCCTCGTCCTCAATCCGGGTATCGGCGAAGTCGTGCGCCCGGTCCGCCCGATCTTTCCCCGCCGGCCCGGAGGATAATGCCCATGGCCACCGATTTCTACGCCGCCGCCGATCCGCTGGTCCAGCCGGCCCGGGCGGAACGGGTCAATTACGCCACCGGCGTCCTGCTCCAGGCGGACGATTTCCGCGACGAGCAGACCTATCACCGCCGCCGGCTCGCTCTGGCGCTGCGTCACCTCGCCGGCTTCGGCACGCTCGCCGGCCTCGCCGTCCGGGCGCCGAAGGCGGAGGACAACGATCTCGAGCTTCGGGTCGAGCCGGGCGTGGCGCTCGACCGCTACGGGCGTCTGATCGAGGTCGCCGAGCCCTGGTGCCTCCATCTCGCCCGCTGGTTCGTGGCCCAGGAAACGGCGCAGCTCGTCGCCGCCCTCCACCCCGCTCCGAGCACGCCGTTCGACCTCGCCGTCGTCGCCGACATCTTCCTTTCGGCCAGGGATTGCGGCCGAGGCATGACCCCGAGCTTCGCCCAGGGGCCGTTCGACGCGCTGGACGCGCTGGTCCCGGCGCGGCTTGCGGAGGAACCGACGTTCGAGCTCGTGCTTCGGGCCGAGGACGGGGCCATTCCCGCGCCGAAGAACAGCTGGCCGGCTCCAAGCGCGAGCAGGGAGGCGAAGCTCGCGGCGGTGCTCGGCTCGTGGGACATCGGCCTCTCCGGAGACCTCGACGAAGGGCTCGATCCCCTCGGCGAGCATGTCTCCGGCCATGATCTCTCCGCGGTGCTGCTCGCCCGGGTCGCCATTCCCGTCAGCCGTCCCGCCGACGCCCCGTCGTCTGCCCCGCCGACGCTCGATCTCACCCGCCGACCGCGCGTCGACAACGGCCTCAGGCCCTTCATCTACCTGCCCGGAAAATGGCTCGGCCGAGCGCCGGCCGAAGCCCGGATCGTCGAACCCGAGGAGCCAAGCGCATGAACCAGCTCGTCAAGGCCCAGGCGCGGGCCTACATCTCGGTCGCCGAGGCTTCCGAACTCTCGCGAATGGCCGGCACCCAGGGCCAGGACATCTTCGCGCGCGAGGATGTCGAGGACCAGCTCGGCGCCGGTCCGCTGATCCTGGACGGGCTTCGGCGGCGCCCCCATTATTTCGACGGCCGCTTCCTCACCGGCGCAGACCTCACCCGCGATCAGGATTACAGCCGGCAGCGCCAGGCCGACATGGCGCGCTCGGGCGGCTCGGGCGTGATCAGCGGCCTTCAGGTCAGCAGCCTCGCGCAGGTGCGCGGGCAGACCCTGCGAATCAGCCCCGGAGTGGGGCTGACCCCTTCGGGGGACGTCGTCATGATCACCCAGCGGCGCGACGTGCCTCTGCTCGACCTGCCACTGACCCGGCAGCTCGACGCGGCGCTCGGTCTCAGGCAGGAGCCTCGGGTCCCGCTCGGGCGCCGCACCGGAATCTTCATCCTCGCCCTGCGCGCGGTGGAGTTCACCGCCAACCCGATCGCCGCCTATCCGCGCACCATCACCGGCAAGCGCACCGTCGAGGACGGCGACAT
>JASLBD010000028.1 GCA_030146745.1 Allosphingosinicella sp.
GAGCGGGGGTGCAGGGGATGTCCCCTCTCCCGTCCTTACGGGAGAGGAGGGGCCCGCGAAGCGGTGGGAGATGAGGGTCTGTAGCAATGAGTCAGCAAGACCCTCACCCCCCAGCCTTCGGCTTGGGTCCCCCCTCTCCCGCAGAAAGCGGGAGAGGAGGATAAGCTAGAGGTAGAAATCCGTTGAGAACAGGACGAGGCTGCCCGTGAAGACGATCTCGATGTCCGCGACTCCGTCGCCGGTCACGTCGCCTTGCAGCCAGGTGTCGGTGCCGTCGAAAACGAAGCGCAGCTCGCCGGCGGTGCCCGAGAAGGCCGCGGTGCCGATGAAGCTGAACGCCTGGTTTCCAGCCAGGCCGACATCGGCGTCGATTCCGCTGAGGTCGACCTTGTCCACGACATTCACGAAATCGGTGATCCTGTCGGCCCCAGCCCCGGTTCCGGAATCGCCGTCGAAGAAGCGGAGAAGGTCGCCGCCGGCGCCGCCCGTGAGCACGTCCGTTCCGGCGCCGCCGATCAGCAGGTCGTCGCCGGCGCCGCCGTCGAGGACGTCGCTGCCGGCACGGCCCTGCAACTCGTCGGCTCCGCCCAGCCCGTACAGAAAGTCGTCATTCGCCTTGCCGAGGAGGATGTTGCCGACATTGCTGCCGGTGAAGTGGAGGGCGGGATCGTCGGCGCCGTGGTAGGTCAGGTTCTCGACATGGTCGCTCAGCACGTAATCGGCGAGGAATGTGTAGATGTGATCTGTCCCCTGGCCGATGAGCTCGACGACCGTGTCGCCCTCGAATTCGACGTAGAAGATGTCGTTGCCGTAACCGCCGTACATGAGGTCCGACCCGGAGCCGCCGTTCAGGATGTCGTGATCGTTGTCGCCATGGAGCTCGTCGTCGCCGGCACCGCCGTTGAGCGTGTCGTAGCCGTCCCCGCCGTGGAGGTAATCGACCGTGGTGCCGCCGTTGAGCTCGTTGGACTGGGAATTGCCGATTCCGGTGAACATGTAGTTGGTCGTGTTGGTCAGCTTCTCGACATAGGCCGGCAGGGTGTAGCTGGCGAGATTGCGGATGCGCACCTCGTCGGTGCCGCCGCCGGCCCCCTCGATGACGACGTCGCCGGCATTGTCGACATAATAGATGTCGCTGCCGTTGCGGCCCTCCATGATGTCGGCGCCGGGGCCGCCGTCGATGACGCTTTGGGTGCCGAGGGCGCGAAGCACGTCGTCATAGGCGCTTCCGGTGAGGTTCTCGATGCCGGTCATATAATCGTCCGCGGCCTCGCCGCCGAGGGTCATTGACCACAGGTCGATGTCGACCGCCGCGGTATAGGCATAAGAGACGGTGTCGATGCCGGTGCTTCCGATCACCGACTGGGCGCCGGTGCCCATGATGAAGAGGTTGCTGGCCGAATTTCCGGTGACCGAGATCGACCCGGAAAAATAGCGCAGATCGGCATTTTCGAAATTGGCCGGCAGGCTGTAGCTCGATTTCCTGACCTTGACCGTGTCGATGCCCTCATTGGCATATTCCGTGACGACGTCGCTGGCGGAATCGACGTGGTAGATGTCGTCGCCGGTGCCGCCGATCATCGTGTCGTTGCCCTGCCAGCCGTCGAGCTCGTCATTGCCGTCGCCGCCTTCGAGAAGGTCGTCGCCGCCGCCGCCGAAGAGCCAGTCGTTGCCGCCCTTGCCCTGGAGCCAGTCGGCGCCGATGCTCGAATTGATGAAATTGTTGCTGTCGCTTCCCAAGATCGTTCCGGAGCCGGAACCAGAATAATATATCTGCTCTACAGAAGCGTTGCCGACATCGTAATAATCGATGGAAACATGAACGATGTCGGTATCGGGGTAACCGGCCCATGTTTCCGCCACTAGGTCGTCAACATGGTCGACGTAATAGGTGTCGTTGCCCTCGCCGCCGTCCATCACATCGGCGCCGGTTCCACCGTCGAGCGTATCGCTGCCGTAACCGCCGACGAGCGTATCGTTGCCGTCGAGGCCGTAAAGGAAATCGTGGCCGTCGAAGCCGTAAATCTCGTCGTCGGAGCTGGTACCGGTGAGGGTTTCGTCGGCGGTCGTGCCCAGTGTGTATGCCATGTTGAGCCCCTTCACTCCCGCGCCGCGGGAAGCGGCGCCCAAAGGATGAGCGTTACGGGCGAAGATTGACTAAGTCCTTCCGGGAAACGGATTTGGATCGGAAATGAACTAATTACTTGTGGAAATTCCGGCGGGACGCTCGCCCCGCCGGACCTTCCCCTCGCTAGAGCACGAAATCCGAGCCGGCGAGAACCACCGCGCCGTCGAAGCGGATCTCGAAGTCGGCGACCGAGTCCCCGTCGGTATCGCCCTGCGCCCAGGTATCGACGCCGTCGAAATAGGTGCGCAGCTCGCCGGCCGTGCCGGAGAAGGAGGCGCCGCCGACGAAGGTGAAGGCCTGGTTGCCGGGCGCGGCGAAGTCGGCGTCCCACCCGAAAAGGTCGACGAGGTCGACTCCGGCCTGGAAATCGGTGATCCGGTCGGCATCGGCGCCCGTGCCGCTGTCGAAATAGCCGATCCGGATCACGTCCGCGCCGGCGCCGCCCGTATGGATGTCGGCGCCGGAGCTGCCGACCAGAAGGTCGTCGCCGTCGTCGCCGTTCAGAATATCGTTGCCGGCGCTGCCGCGCAGCTCGTCATTGCCGCCGGCGCCGCTCAAAATGTCGTCGCTGCCGCCGCCGTAGATGGTGTTGGGGAGCCAGTTGCCGGTGCCGGTGAAGCTTCCCGACCCGTTCCATTGCAGAGACTCGACCTGTGCGGCCAGCGTGTAGGTGGCGAGGAGCGAATAGACGATGTCGGCGCCCTCGCCCATCAGCTCCGTCACCACGTCGCCGACATTGTCGACCACATAGGCGTCGTTGCCGTCATTGCCCGCCATCGTGTCGGCGCCGATGCCGCCCGCCAGCGTATCGTGGCCGAGGCCGCCGTAGAGGCTGTCGTCGCCGCCGTTGCCGGCCAGATAGTCGTGGCCGTCGCCGCCGGAGAGCGTGTCGTTGCCGGCGCCGCCGTAAATGTCGTTGTTGAGGGCGTTGCCGGTGCCGGTGAAGTTGCCGACTCCGATGAAGCGCAGATGCTCGACGTCGGCGGTGAGCGCGTAGCTGGCCAGGAGGGCGCGGACCGTGTCGGTCCCCTCGCCCGGATTCTCGTTCACGACGTCCCCCGGATTGTCGACGATGTAGGTGTCGTTGCCGGTGCCGCCGTTCATCGTGTCGGCGCCGATGCCCCCGTCCAGGGTGTCGCTGCCGCCGCCGCCATTGAGAATGTCGTCGCCGCCGAAGCCGTAAATCTGATCGGAGCCCGCCGTGCCGAAAAGCGTGTCGTTGCCGGCGGTGCCGTTGATGATAGCCATGTCGAAGCCCCTTCCCCACTGCGCCGCGGGAGGCGGCGCGGTCCGTAGGCTTTACTCCTGCTCCGAAACGAAATCTGTCCCGGACCGGGAATCGAATCCGGAACGAACCAATTTTACGTCTTGCAGCTGGCGGCGGGCCGCCGCGAGACCTCTGTTCCGGAGGCTCAAGCTTCACGCCGCGCCGCTGCGGCGCCTCGCGCCACAGGCGTTCGATCTCCGCGTCGACCTCCCCGAGGCCCCGGCCTTCGCCGGGGTGACGATCGAGGACAGCCCTTCTCCCCCTCCCGACCTTGCCCCCCTCACCCCCGGCGGATAGGGCTCGCCTCCCCCCGCCTTGCCCCGCTGAACGGAGCCAGAAGCATGACCGATCAAACCCCCTGGAAGCTCGTCGTCCACGGCGGCGCAGGCGTGATCGAGCGGGAAAGGTCGACTCCGGAGCAGGATCGCGACATCCGCGCCTCGCTCGAGCGGGCGCTCGCCGCCGGCGCCGAGATCCTGGCCGAAGGCGGAAGCGCCCTCGACGCGGTCGAGCGAGCGGCCCGCATCCTCGAGGACGATCCCAATTTCAACGCCGGCCGGGGCGCCGTCTTCACCTATCAGGGCACGAACGAGCTCGACGCCGCGGTGATGGACGGCCGAAGCCGCGACGCCGGGGCCGTCACCGGGGTCACCGCCACCCGCAATCCGGTCAGCCTCGCCCGGGCGGTCATGGAGCACAGCCCCCACGTCTTCCTCAGCCGCGAGGGCGCGGACCAATTCTCGCGCGAGCGCGGGCTCGAGCAGGTCGGCCCCGAGTGGTTCGCGACCGAGGAAAGGCGGAGCCAGCTCGACGCGATGCGCTCCGAAGGCGACCATTATTTCGACGAGGAGCTGAAATACGGAACGGTCGGAGCCGTCGCGGTCGACGTTCACGGCCACGTCGCCGCCGCCACCTCCACTGGCGGCCTCACCGGCAAGCGCTGGGGCAGGATCGGCGACACGCCGCTGATCGGCGCGGGCACCTATGCCGACGACCGGGCCGGCGCCGTCTCCGCCACCGGGGCCGGCGAATATTTCATCCGGGCCGCCGTCGCCCACGAAATCTGCGCCCGGATGCGGATGCTCGGCGAAAGCGCGGCAACCGCCGCCGACAAGGTGATCGCCGACGTCGGCGCGCTCGGCGGAAGCGGCGGAGTCATCCTCGTCACGCCCGGCGGCGACGCCGCCTGGGCCTTCAACACGCCCGGAATGTATCGGGGCATCGCCTCCGCGGAAGGACGGAAGGTCGCCATCTACGCCGACGAATAGGTGGTCATTCCGGCGAAGGCCGGAATCCATCGGAAGTGCGAGGCTTCATGCCTCGGTATTCATGGATCCCGGGTCAAGCCGGGATGACGGTCAGGGAAGGCAGGCCGCCCGCAGCGCCTGCATCCGCTCCTGGGACCGCTGGGCGAGCGCCTCGTCGGGGAAGGTGAGCGTGATTCGGCTCAGCGCAGTGGCCGTGACCCGGCTGGCCTGCGCCTTCACCTCTGCGATCTCGCGGCCGCGCAGCCTTTGGGCCATGCCGGCGGCCCGGACGGCCGAGGCGGGCTCGCCGAACCGGAAGCTTTCGTTCCCCCCGTCCGAATAGCGGACAGCGACCTTCGCTCCCTTCTGCGAAACCGCTTCGACTCCGCGGGCCGAAAGCTTGCGCAGGAAGTCCTCCGTGCCCCGCGAGGCCTTTGGATTCGGGGCGTAGAAGATCAGGTCGGGGTCGTATTCGCGGCTGGCCAGGACCAGCCGGGCGCCTTCGCGGCCGATCCGCTCGACCCCGCGCCAGCCGAGCGCGGGCGCATGGAAATCCAGATTGGCCCCTTTGAAGCGGGGGAGCGAATAGCAGGCGTCGAGGTTGCCCGTCCCGGGACTGAATTCGTCGACCTCCCAGCGCCGTCGGCCCGTGGCCAGGCCGACCTTGGCGGCGGTTCTGATGCTCTCGGCGAAAGCCTGGTGGGCGGCGATCGCTTCCGGACTGACCGGGGCCTTGCCGTCCGACCGGTCTACCGGACGCCTGGGGATTGGGACGAAGCGGGCGGGGCCGGTCGCTTCGACGAGGCAGGCATAACCGCCCATATGGCCGAAGCCCTTGCCTTCGCGGGAGCGGTGGATCCGGCCGCGGAAGGCGGCTCCGGCGCTGTCGCGGCGCGGCCCCCCATTCACCCATTCGGGCGCGCCCGCGGGCGCCGGTACGGCGATACTCCCGTCAAGCCAGCAAAATTCCGCCGGCGAGTCCTCGCGGCAACCCTCTTCGCTGCCGCAGAGCGACACGGCGTTCGTCTCCCAGCCCTGGATCACGGTGCCGACCAGCTCGACCTCGTCGGTGACGTGGGCGGCAAGCCGCTCGAGACTGTCATGCTTCCCATATTCGGCCATCGCCGAATCGAGATCGACGAAGCGGCGATGCCCGATCCGCCCCTCGCATATGTCGGCGGCGATTCCGCCGAGATCGTCGTTCAATCCCTCCTCGCGCCATGACTGGACGGGGATCGGCCGGCCGCGAAGACGATAGGTGCGTCG
>JASLBD010000075.1 GCA_030146745.1 Allosphingosinicella sp.
AGCTTCGCGGAAGGCGCCGAGCCGCCCGCCGAGCGTCCCCACCAACTTTCCGACATGCTTGCCGACGACGAAGTCGCCGATGCCGATCTGGCGAAGGGTCCCGTCCATGTCGTCGATGAAGTTTTCGGTGAGTGTTACCGACTCCGCCCTGGCGGACTCGCCTTCCGCCTCGAGCCGGACGAGGGCCAGGGCGACCATGGTCGCGAGCATGTCGAAGCGGCCCTCCAGAGTGTCCGGGACCCCGCCATCGCGATACCAGGCCGGCTCCCGCGCCGCGGCGACCAGGACGTCGTAGAGCGGCTTTAGCGCCGCGCGGTCGCGCCGCTCGCCGAACAGGCGGGAAAGCAGGGCCAGTGGAGGTCTCCTCATCGATGGGCGCGTACTTGCGCCGTTCAGCTTTTGTCGGATATTGGAGGGCCTGACCCTGTCGGCAAGGCAGGCGCCGGCGCGCGCGACTCGCACCGGCCGGTTTTACGGAGTTTTTTCCAATATGATGGTTTCGGGACGAAAAGCGGCTTTGCTGATCGCCGTGGCGGCGGGGCTGGCGGCTGGCGGCTGCACCAAGAGTCAGGACCTCCAGGGCTATCTTGTCGACGAGACCCTGGTGAGCGCGGTCCAGCCCGGCGTCGACAATAAGGAATCGGTGCAGAACACGCTCGGCCGCCCGACCTTCACCGGCACCTTCGACCAGAACGACTGGTATTACGTCTCCCGCCGGACCAAGAATTACGCCTTCAACCACCCGCGGGTGAACCAGCAGACGGTCCTCCACGTCCGCTTCGATCCGGCCGGCAACGTCGCCTCGGTCGAGCGCAAGGGCATGGAGCAGATCGTCTCGATCGACCCGATGAGCGACAAGACCCCGACGCTCGGCCGCAACGTCAGCATCTGGGAGGAATTGTTCGGCAATATCGGCGCCGTCGGAGCCGGCGGCGTGGGCGCCCCGACCGGCGGTCCCAACTCGCCGAACTGACGTCATCCCGGCCCGTCATTCCGGCAAAGGCCGGAAATCCATGAACGGGTTGCGGAAACACGGAACCGACCGTGTCCATGGATCCGGATCAAGTCCGGGACGACGGCGGCCCCCTACCGAACCACCCCGCTTCCCGCCAGCACGCCCAGCGTCACCAGGTCCGACGCGCTCGCCGTCATCGCGGCGATCTGGACCGGCTGCTCCATTCCGACCAGGATCGGGCCGATCACCGCGTCGCCGCCCAGCTCCTTGAGCAATTTGGCCGAGATGTTGGCGGTCTGCAGCCCGGGCATGACCAGAACGTTGGCCGGGCCGGTCAGGCGGCTGAACGGATAGATCCGCGCCATCGCCGGATCGAGGGCGACGTCGGACGACATCTCGCCCTCATATTCGAAATCCACCCCCCCGCGCGCGTCGAGCACCTTCACGCCCTCGCGGATGCGCTCGAGATAGGTGCCCTCGGGATCTCCGAAATTGGAGTAGGAAAGGAAGGCGACGCGCGGCTCGTGGCCCATGCGCCGGGCGACCTGCGCGGTATGGACGGCGATGTCGGCGAGCTGCTCGCCGTTCGGCCGTTCGGTGACCGTGGTGTCGGCGATGAAGGTGGTGTGCGATTGGCCGACCAGGACGTGGACCCCGAACGGGGTCATCCCCACTTTAGGGTCGAGAACGCGCTGCATCTGCCTCAGGCTCTGCGCATAGGGGCGGGTGACTCCGGTAATCAGGGCGTCGCCCTCGCCGAGCGCGAGCAGGAGCGCCGCGAAGGTGTTGCGGTCCTGGTTCACCATCCGCTCGATCTCGCGCTGCAGATAGCCGCGCCGCTGCAGGCGCTTGTAGAGATAGTCGACCATCTCGGGGACGCGGCCGTAGGTGCGGCTGTTGAGAAGCTCGAAGCTTTCCGGATTGTCGACCCCTAGCTCGCGCAGCCGGTCGTGGACGTCGTCGCGTCCGACCAGGACGGGGATCCCGTAGCCGCCGTCGCGGAAGGCGATGGCCGCGCGCAGAACGACATCCTCGTCGCCCTCGGCGAACAGTACCCGCTTGGGCTCCGCCCGGGCGGCTTCGTAGGCGAGGGTGAGTACGGACGTGGTCGGATTGAGCCGCGACTTCAGACGGCTGCGATAGGCGAGCATGTCGTCGATCCGGATCTGCGCGACCCCGCTCGCCATCGCCGCCTTGGCCACCGCCGCGGGCACGATCTCCATCAGCCGCGGGTCGAAGGGCGCCGGGATGATGTAATCGGGTCCGAAGCTGTGCGCCTTGCCGCCATAGGCCGCGGCGACCTCCTCGGGCACCTGCTGGCGGGCGAGCTCGGCCAGAGCCTCGGCGGCGGCGATCTTCATCTCGTCGTTGATCGTCGTCGCCCTTACGTCGAGCGCGCCCCGGAAGATGAAGGGGAAGCCGAGCACGTTGTTGACCTGGTTGGGATAATCGGAGCGGCCGGTGGCGATGATCGCGTCCGGCCGTGCCGCCTTGGCGTCAGGCGGGCTGATCTCCGGATCGGGATTGGCCAGTGCGAAGATGATCGGCCTGGGCGCCATCTCCTTCACCATCTCGGGCTTGAGCGCGCCGGCCGCCGAGAGTCCGAGGAAGACGTCGGCGCCGACCAGGGCCTCGTGCAGGGTCCGCGCGTCGGTGATCACCGCATGGGCCGATTTCCACTGGTCCATGCCGTCGGGCCGTCCCTGCCAGATGACGCCCTTGCGGTCGCACATGATGACATGGTCGTGGCGCACGCCCATCGCCTTGATCAGCTCCGTG
>JASLBD010000079.1 GCA_030146745.1 Allosphingosinicella sp.
CGACCGACGAGCGCTACGCGAGGGGCGGCGGCAGCGAGTTCGACTACAACCTCACCCTCTCCGACGCGATCGTGAATCCGGGCCAGGTTCTGACGGTGTCCGGCGCCCTGCTGATGGCCACGGAGACGATGGTGCTCGACGCGAGCGCGGAGACGGACGGGCTGCTGAGGCTGTTCGGAGGCAAGGCCTCGGACACTCTGAAGGGCGGAGCTCTGAACGACCTCATCCACGGCAATCTCGGCGCCGACACGCTGGCGGGCAACGGCGGCGCGGACGCCTTCCGCTACCAGAACGCCGCAGAGTCCACGGCGGCGTCAACGGACCATATCCTCGACTTCACGCCGGGCACCGACAAGATCGAGCTCGACCGGATCGACGCCGACACTCTCACTGCCGGCAACCAGGCTTTCGCCTGGATCGGCTCGAGCGCCTTCACCAATATGGCCGGCCAGCTTCGCGCCGTCCAGCAGGGTAGCGACTGGATTCTCCAGGGCGACACCGATGGCGACGGTGTCGCGGACCTCGTCATCGCTCTCACCGTGCAGGGCCCCACGCCGCTCGGGGCGGCGGACTTCGTCCTTTAGTTCTCGTCATTTCCGGCGAAGCCGGGACGCCATGGACACGGACGGGCGCGAACCTGCATCGGCCCGTGCTCATCGATCCCGGGTCGAGCCCGCGATGACGGGTGCCGCCGTCGCGGCGGGCCAGCTTCGCGCCATTTCGGAGCTATCTTCACTGTCGTTCGAAGCTAGGTTTCTGATAACGCGGCGCGAGGCAGGGAGCCGCGGCGTGGGGCCGGCGGCGCGCGATGGCCGGTGGGGGAATCGGGCGTGACGCCGCGGACGGCGGCGGGCCCGACAAAGGGGATCCAGCGACGTGACCATGCTCCTCAAGCGCCTGGGCGGCGAGACCGCCGCCGGAAGCTTCACCGCCGGCCGGCAGTCGGACTCGTCGGTGATCCTGAGCCGGGTCTCGTCGTTCGAAGCGTCCGACGCCTCCGACCTCCAGGCCGGAGAAAAGGCCGGGCCGTTCGGCCTGCCCTGCATCACCGATGAAAAGCTGCTCATGCTGATGGCGCAGGACAGCGTGAACGGACGCCTCGCCGCGCTTCACGCGTCCGATTCGCCTGTCGGCACGTCCGTCGACGACGAACCGGCGGCCGTCCCGATCGCCGTCGGCGGAAGCGTGACCGGGGTCGTGGACGTCATCGGGGACATGGACGACATCAATGTCACCCTGGTCGCCGGCCAGCGCTACATGATCTCGCTGATGGGCACCGGCGCCAGCGCGCTCGGGGATTCCTATCTCGAGATATTCGACCCGTCGATGGTCGGCGTTGGCCACGACGACGACGGCGGCGTCGGCAGGAACAGCGTGATTACCATCACCGCCGCCGTCAGCGGCACCTACACGATCCGCGCATCCGCCTTCGCCAGCCCCGCCGGTCAGGGCGTCGGGCAATATACGGTCGACGTGCGTCAGATGGGCACGGACTCCATTCCCGCGACCATCGCGGGCGCGGTGCCGATCGACCAGGGAATCACCTTCGGCTTCCGCGAGACCGACGCCAGCTCCGGCGGCGCCGATTCCGATTACTATAAAGTCAGCCTCGTGGCCGGCACATCCTACAGCTTCTCCGTCTCGGCCGGGACCGATCACGAATCCACTTTCAATCCGATCGCCGCCGGCGAGATCGACACGATCCTCGTCCTGCGCGGACCGACCGGCGCGATTCTGGTCCAGAACGACGACATCAGTTATCCGACGGATGCCAGCTCGACGTTCCAGTTCCACGCCACGACCACCGGCGACTATTATCTTGAAGTCACCGCCTATCCTGCCTTGGCGGGCCCCGGCGGCAATACCGGCGGCTATGTGATCGACTTCCACGAAGTCCCCCCGCCGGATCCGCTCGACTCGCTCGACTGGGGCACTGCCGCCAACATCCCGACCGTGATGGTCGACGGAGTCCCGACGGCCTATATCTACTTCGCCGCGGCGGGCGAGAATTTCGGCGAGAACGCCCGGTCGGGCGATCCCAGCCAGGCCGCGAGCGGCGGCAACGGAACGCTCGTCTCCTATGGCTGGACCGAGTATGAAAAAGCCCAATTCATGCTCGCGATGCAGGAATATACGAAGATCCTGGGCATCGTCTATGTCGAGACGACGAACTCCGCCGAGGCGACCTTCCGGGTCATCACCAACTCTTCATATACCTACGGCGCCTACGCCTATCCGCAGGATCCCGCCTACGGGACGCAGAGGGGCATCATGGTCTTCAACGTGGACAATCGCGGGTGGGATCTCGATTCCGCCGACCCCGCGGTCACCACCGACGGGCTCGGACGCGGCGGCTTTTCCTGGGCTACCATTCTCCATGAGGCCGGCCACGCCCACGGCCTCGCCCACCCGCACGACACCGGCGGCGGCTCCGCCGTGATGATGGGAGTCGCCAGCCCGTACTCGCTCGGCGCCTTCAACCTCAACCAGCAAATCTACACCCAGATGTCCTACAATGACGGCTGGCAGACCCATCCCGACGGAAGCGTCACCAACGGCGATCCGGACGGCTGGCGCTCGGACGCCGGCTGGCTCGCGACGATGGGCGCGTTCGACATCGCCGTCCTGCAGGCGCGCTACGGCGTCGCCCCGGTCTTTGCGACCGGCGACAACGTTTACACCCTGCTGGACGTCAATGCCGAGGGCACCTATTTCGAGACGATCTACGACACGGGCGGGACCGACACGATCGCCTATGACGGCGCCCGCGGCGCCCAGATCGACCTCAACACCGCGACCCTCGATTATTCGGTGACCGGCGGCGGCATCGTGTCGTTCGTCCGCAACCTTCCCGGCCAGACCACCGCGCAGGCGATCAAGGGCGGCTTCACGATCGCCAACGGTGTCGTCATCGAGAACGCCACCGGCGGCGGCGGCGACGACGTCCTGATCGGCAACGACGCCGACAACGTCCTGACCGGCAATGGCGGCAACGACGTCCTGATGGGCAACGGCGGCGCCGACATCCTGATCGGCGGCGCCGGCACCGACAGCTATGCGGGCGGCGACGGCGCCGACACGATCGACTTTTCCGGCGAGGCGGGCCCGGTCGCGGTGAACCTCCACTCGACCGAGAGTTTCCTCGCCTTCCATTCGCCCACGACCCTCCTGAGCCCCGGCGAAGCGCTCGACAGCTTCGGCAATCGCGAGGCCATGTCGGGGATCGAGATCTTCATCCTCTCGGCCGGCAGCGACAGCGCGCTCGGCAGCGAAGGGGCGGACCGGATCGAGGCCGGCGCCGGCAACGACATCCTCATTGGTCGGGGCGGGAACGACGTGTTTCTCGGCGGAGCGGGCGGGGACGGTCTGTACGGTCAGGTGGGCGACGACTGGCTCGAGGGCGGCGACGGCGACGATTTCCTGGAAGGTCATGATGGCAACGACAGGCTCGAGGGTGGCGGCGGCCGCGATCATTTGTACGCGGACGGCGACGACGACCTCCTCTCCGGCGGCGGGGGCAACGATGTCCTGATGGGCGGAAGCGGCGTCGACAGCTTCGACGGCGGCGCCGATTGGGACGTGCTCAGCTTCTACGAAGTCCAGGCCACTCAGGGGGTGGTCGCGGACCTGCGCACCGGAATCATCTCGAACGACGGTTACGGCAATGCCGAGACGATGAGCGGGGTCGAAGCCCTCGAGCGCGGAACCGCCTTCGTCGACATTTTCTACGGCAACGACAATTCCAACGCGCTGATGATCGAGCGCGGCGACTTTGCCTATGGTTTCGGCGGGGACGACCAGATCTGGGTCGGTCTCGCTCCTGCCCATGTCGACGGCGGCGCGGGAACCGATAATTTGGTCGCCATCGTCGACGGGAACTTCTTTCTGCCCGACACGAACGGCGACGGACGCGCCGAACGGTCGGCCGACATGACCGCGGGCTGGAAGATCGATCTTTTCGCGGGCACGATCCAGGACGGCTTCGGCAATTCCGGCACCGTCACCGGAATCGAGAGTGTCTCCGGCACCCGGCTCGCCGACGATCTGCGCGGCGATTCGGGCGGCAATGTCCTCTATGGCGACGCCGGAAACGACGTGCTTCGGCTCCAGGACGGCGGCGACGACACGGCCCTCGGCGCCGCCGGCAACGACAGCATCTTCTTCATCGGGGCGTTGACCGGGGCGGACATGGTCGACGGCGGCGAGGGCACCGACACGCTCATCCTCCAGGGGGCCTACGGCTCGCTGGCTCTGACCGCCAACGTCACGCGGATCGAGAACATCTCCATCCTCGGCGGCAACAACACCAACTTCGGAGAGCCCGGCACGAATCGCCACGATTACGTCCTCACCACCCACAATTTGAACTTCGCGGCGGGGGTCCAGGCAAGGATCAACGGCTCTGCCCTTCTGGCGGGCGAGGACTTCACTTTCGACGGCTCGGCCGAAGCCGACGCGAGCTTCGTCGTCTATGGCGGCAAGGGCACGGATACTCTGACCGGCGGCCAGGGCAACGACATCTTCTTCTATGCGGAGGAAAGGTTCGCGAGCGGAGACACGGTCAACGGCGGCGCCGGCTATGACGGCATCTTCCTGAGGGGGAATTACACGATCGACTTCACCGCTCCGGGTTACGCCGGCCTGTTCACCAACATCGAGAACCTCACCCTGACCTCGGCCACCGACGAGCGCTATGCGAGGGGCGGCGGCACCGAGTTCGACTACAATCTCACCCTCTCCGATGCGATCGTGAATGCCGGGCAGACCCTGACCGTGTCGGGGGCCCTGCTGATGGCGACGGAGACGATGGTGCTCGACGCGAGCGCGGAGACGGATGGAATGCTTCGGCTGTTCGGAGGCAAGGCCTCGGACACTCTGAAGGGCGGAGCTCAGGCCGACCTCATCCACGGCAATCTCGGCGCGGACACGCTGGCGGGCAACGGCGGGTCGGACGCCTTTCGCTACCAGAACGTCGCGGAGTCTAATTCGGGATCGACGGACCATATCCTCGACTTCACGCCCGGCACCGACAAGATCGAGCTCGACCGGATCGACGCCGACGCGCTCGCCGCCGGCAACCAGGCCTTCACCTGGATCGGCTCGAACGCGTTCAGCAACCAGGTCGGGCAGCTCCGCGCCTATGAGCAAAGCGGGACCTGGTTCGTCGAGGGCGACGTCAACGGCGACGGCGCGGCCGACCTCGTCATCGCCCTCACCCTGCAAGGGCCGGAGCCGCTCGGGGCGGGGGACTTTTTGCTCTGACCGTCATCCCGGCGGACGCAGGGATCCTTGACCTCGGTGGCCGAGGAGCTGTCCCGGTGCGTCTGCACGGCCTCCGGATGGCGGCAGCGCCTGTCCTCCTGCAGGACAAGCGGACCCTCCAGTGCGCAGGCAGGATTCGCAATGGAGGAAATTCTCAATTCTACTCCTGTTCTCCGGGCGATTCGGCGGGCAGCCGTCCGGCCTTCGCTCGGGCACCGGCGCTTGCATCAGCCTAAGTGATTGTATATCGCCAGGAATAGACCGTGGAGCGCACCGGGCCTTGGGGAGGCTTCGTTGAGCGTCGTCGCCGGGCAGTCCCCGGCCCGATCCGATTTTCTGTTTTCGAACCGATTCGGCGGCGCCGGGCGAGGAGCATAGACGATGACCACCGGCACCGAAGGCAATGACAATCTCACCAACGACCCGGCCGTCGACCCGGAGACGATCGA
>JASLBD010000260.1 GCA_030146745.1 Allosphingosinicella sp.
TTCGCAACCATAGGTAGCTTTGCAATACCCTGGATCAAACAAGGTCGTGAGATACGGCGCTATGAATGGCTGCCAAGATGCTTCATCTAAATATCCGATAGGGCGATCGAAAACAGTAACAAGATCGATATCGCCAGGGGAACTGCCTACGCGAGTCTCCTTATCCTCTACGAAGCTACCGTCTATCCATTGAAAGCCGCGAGTGATGCCGATGGAGCGCAGATCGGTCCGTAGGCTCAGAAGGCCCCGAAGCAGTTCGTTGCGGTGAGGAGTCGTACCGAATCTATGAACCAGTTCTTCCGAGGAGGCTTCATATGGGCTCTGACTGGCACGCATCCCCGGCTGCGAGCCTAGAAAAGGGGGCAACACACCGCCGAGATCGTATGCGGGGATGCTCATGGAATTAATTGGCCTCCATCCTACATTCATCGCCTTGCTCAGGGTCGGTAGCACGAGCGAGTGGACTTGCTAACATTCCCCGTGCCCTTGGGGAAGAGGAGGGGGATCCCCACGCGGCAAGAGCAGGAACAAGCGTCACCGCTTCGGTTGGGGGGAAGCCTGTGCCCGGTGCGCATCCAAATGGTCCTTGCATTGCGACTTCACACGGCGACACTGCGGCAATGAAGCAGGGCTTGGACCATCTGCCCGAAGGCAAACGGCGCGAGCTGGATTTTGTGGTCGGGGTGATCCGGGAGGGGTTCGCCAAGGCGATCGCGCATCGGACGCAGCCTCGGTTCCGGACGGCGAAAATGCTCAAGATCATCCTGTTCGGCAGCTATGCCCGGGGCGATTGGGTGGATGATCCGATTGGGCGGTACCATTCGGATTATGATCTGCTCGTGGTGGTCGATCATGAGGATCTCACCGACGTTCCGGAGTTCTGGGCCAAGACCGAGGATCGGTTGCTCGATGAGCTTTCGGCCGGGAAGGCGCTGCGTACGCCGGTCAGCGTGATCTATCACAGCCTGGAAGATGTGAATGAGAAGCTCGAGCTCGGGCGGTACTTCTTCATGGACATCGTTCGCGAGGGAATCGTGCTTCACGAGGAGCCCGGCTACCCGTTCGCTGAGCCTCGGCCGCTGTCGCTTCAGGAGGCGCTGAGGGAGACGACAGACTATTACGAGGACTGGTTCGGCAGCGCCGGCGGCTTCGTGCGGAACGCCGGTTATGCCGTGAAGGACGGTGACACCAAGCTCGCGGCCTTCCTGCTCCACCAGGCAACGGAGCGCTACTACCACTGCCTTCTACTGGTCCGCACACTCTACAGCCCGCGCACCCACAGCCTGAACCGGCTTCGCAAGCTGGCCGAGGAGCTGGAGCCGCGGCTGGTGGAGGTCTGGCCGAGGGACAGCAAGTTCGAGCGGCGGTCGTATGAGTTGCTTCGCGCCGCCTATGTGAAGGCGCGCTACTCGCGGCATTACCGGATCACGGCGGAGGAACTGGAGTGGCTCGGGGCGCGGATCGACCGGCTTCAGGGGCTGTTCCGGCTGTTGTGCGAGGAGCGGATCGAGGCGCTGGCGGCGGCGGCTTGAGGGGCCGGATCTTGATCGTCATTCCGGACTTGATCCGGCATCCATCTTCTTCTCTCCGGGACGGTAAGGTGGACCCCGGATCAAGTCCGGGGTGACGATGTCAGGGCGCGGGCTGCACTTAAGCGATTGCCGCTTTAGCTGGATACTATTATCGCTTATCTTCTAAAAGCAATGAACTTGCTCTTGTTACTCACGCTTTTGCGTGGTTAAGCTCGCACCGCCCGCCGCTTTCGGCGGGCCGAGGCTTGATAACCTCGCGAGTGTGGAACCGGAGCTTCGGCCGCCGCAGGCCGACCGGATGGCGGGCGCCATGTCCAAGCCGGGGTGGTTGCTGCCGTCCGGCCAAAAGCGTCCGCGCCTGTCACTCGCAGGTTATCAACGTCCGGTTCCCGCGGGCCGGCACCGCCTCGCCAAGCTGTGGAGTGAGGCAATTGTCCTATTTCAATCCGCCCCCGATCCCGGTGCCGCCCGTCGACGAGCTTCGAGCGGCCGCCATTCGGCTGACCGCCGAGCTCGACCAGGCCAGGCTCCACCAGGCCGCCGCTTATGTCTCGATGGCGGTCCACACGATCACGGGGGAGCCGGACCCGGCGGTGAACGACAATGTGTTCCGGAGCGACGTCGAGTGCGAGTTCGAGGTCGACGAATATGACCGCGTCTGGATGGTCCGCGACGGCGACTGCCACATTATCGGCCGCAAGGACTATATCCGCACCGAGATGTGGCGCTTCCTCCGCACGATGCTTGCGAAGCAGTTTTAGAGAGCGGGGAGGCGGGCTATGACGCCCCAGGATTACGAGATCGTCATCCGGCCGCTCACCGACGCGGAGGGCGGAGGCTTCGGAGCGACGGTTCCGGAATTGCCCGGTTGCATGTCCGACGGCGACACTCCGCAGGAAGCGCTGGAGAATGTCTACGACGCCATCGCCTGCCGGCTTCATTGTGAACGAGCGCGCCGAAGCTGAGGGCCCGTCCCTGGCAAAAGAGAGATGGCGAAGAAGCTGGAGCAGGAATTGCCCGGATAAAAGTCATCATCGTCTGAAAGTGGTACTTTCAGCCGGCTAGAGACAGGAAGGGCCGTCCCGGGAGGGGCGGCCCTTTTCCTATGCGGCTTCTGGGGGGCTCAAGGGGTAGGGGCGCACCAGGACGTCGGCTGGCAGTCCGAGCTTCGCCTGAAGGCGCCGGATCATCGGCAACGTCAGCGGGCGCTTGCGCGCCATCACTTCCGACACACGGCCGCGATTGCCGATCATGGGCTGCAGAGCCGCCCGATGAAGTCCTCGTTGCTCCATGACGAAATGGAGCAGCGAGATCGGATCCGGAGCGTCGATGGCATGATGCCGGGCCTTATAAGCCTGGACGAGCGTGACGAGCACGTCGAGCCGGTCGCCCTCCGAGGTCCCCGGTCGGGCAGCCATCAGCGGCTCGATCTGTGCGAGCGCGGCTTCGTAATCCTGCTCGGTGCGGATGGGGCTGACTTCGACCCTGTTCAAGCTTCCTCGATGTCCAGATCGTCAGGCGGCCCCCCTTTTGTCATAGCCTTCCGTCGCAAGCATCACCGTCTTGGAAACGGGCTGCTCGCCGCCAAGGTAGTAACGCCGCAGCACCTCCGCTTAAGTTGCTCGTTTCGCCCTGCTGCCGCACAAGACGGTATGCCCGCTGCTCACCTACCCAGGCTTCCCTATGTGCTGGTGGACGACCATGTCGGTCTGGGCGGCACACTGGCCAATCTGAGGGGCTATGTCGAAGCGCGAGGGGGTCGCGTTCTCGCCATCACCACCCTGACCGAAAGCCGGGAGGCGCGGCGGATTTCGCTACGCGCCGAAACGCTCGCCATGCTAAGGGAACGCCATGGGAAAGAGCTCGACATCTTCTGGAACGCCCAGTTCGGCTACGGGATCCACTGCCTCACCGAAATCGAGGCCCAGAACCTATGTCGTCAGCCATCCCTTGCCGCCATCGAGGATTTCTTGGCTCAAGCGGCAGTCGAAGCGCGTGGCCGCGGCCTCGATCCGGCGGCTGGACGGTGAGGCTGAGGGCTGAGGGCGACGGCTGCCGGGACGGGACGCCTTCAGCGGCTGCTCGCTGTCGTCGCGGCCCGGCCTCTCCCAATGCTCCCACAGCCGCTTCAGGGCGATCACCCGCATTGAGTCTGTTTATCGTGATCCCATTTTTGGGATCAAGGTTCGTGTAGGGCCGCTCGGCCGCGGCCTGGTCCAGAAGACCGACCGGATCAATGCGGAAGAGCTGGAGTGGCTCGGGGCGCGGATCGAGCGGCTTCAGGCGCCGGTCCACGCCTTGTGCGAGGAGCGGATCGAGGCGCTGGCGGCGGCGGCTTGAGGGCTTAATCCTCCCCTGCAAATGCAGGGGAGGATTTAAGAAGCGCGGCCGGGGGCAACCGAATCCCGGCGAAGCCTCCGCCGTCGCCCGGTCCGGCTCAGCCGAACCAGATCCCGACGATGCGGCCGCGTTGGTTGTGGACGATGTTCACCCGCCCGGGGACATGATCCTTGGTGATCCCGTCGCCGAGGCGGTAGCAGCGGACCGGCCGGAAATAGAGCTCGCCGATCCGGGTGGGATCGGTGCCCCCGCCGCCGCGGCCGGGAAGAACGGGCCGGATCTGCGGCCCGGTTTCCGGCCCGCGGCTCTTCGCTTCGTCGGCGAGGACGGCGAACGGGCCGGCTTCGTCGCCCGAGGGGCAGTCGTCGGTCCAGGGCGCCCATCCCATCATCCCGGGAAAGCCGTAAATGAGGAGGAGCCAGCCCTCGATCGTGATCTGGAACGCGTTCACCTGACCGGTCGGCACTCCGCACAGATCGATGACGAAGCAGGGCAGGGTGCGCTTTTCGCCCTGCAGGATATTGTCTTCGCCGATGAGCGCGGCGAGCTGCTCACGCGCCTCCTCGACGCTTTCGCCGGCTACGTCGCTGCACTGGATCGTGCCGTCGTGCCGCCAAATCCAAGGATCGGGAATCACCATGCGCTTTCTCCTGTCGCTCGAGGGCCACGTACGCGGCACAGGCGCCCGCCGGCGCCTGCATCCGCACGCGGGGCGACAGCCGCATCGCCGCCGCCTCACAACCGAAGCTAGCCGGCTGGCCTGCAGAGGGCCGTGATGCGGATCACGCGGCGCGCAGGGCGTGGAGCTACCCCCCCTCGCTATCCGCCCCCGGCACCCCATATAGGCTCCATCACCCGCGCCTTTCCACGCAAGCGCCCCGTGACTGGGAGACTTCGCGCTCTCGCTTGCAAGACCGGGTGACGATCGATGGACCATGGACAGATTCCGGCGGCTGGAGGCGGCTCATGAGCCTCCATTCCTGGCTCGGCCGCCACGACGCCGATCTTCAGACCAGCCATTGGGAGAAGGGCAGCTTCGTCAGCCGCTGCACCGTCTGCGACCTGCCGATGATCAAGCTTCCGGGGCTCGCCTGGCAGCTCCGGCCGGCGGTAGGCTGAGCCATGGAAGACGCCGCACCCTCGCGCGCCAAGGCGCTGAGCTATGTCCTCGCCACCCTGCTGGTCGCGCTTCCCGCCATGATCCTCATCTATGGGTGGGCGACCTCGGGCTAGGGCCGAGGGGTCCTCACTCGAAGCGAAGGGCCGGGCCGAATCCGGGGAGCCCCCGAAGGCTTGCCGCCGGCTCCCTCCTGCCCCGCTCCCGCCTCCATCGCCCGGCTTCGAGCGAGCCATTCGGGCGGCGTCCGCGAATCGGGACTCGGTCCGGACCGCGGCGCGCCTCCGGCGGATCGCACCCAAAATCCATTTTCTTCGATTCGGCGCGGTTTTCCGCCAGCCGCGGGGCGTGGAAATAGGATTTCCAGGCGTAGAACAAAAGTGGTACAATGGTCAAGGGCGGAATGACGGAGCGGGGCGATGGCGCACAAGAAGGAGCTGGCGGGGAAGTGGCGCAAGAGGTTCCTGAGCGCGATGGCGCGGACGGCGAATGCGGAGCTTTCGGCGCAGATGGCGGGGGTGGACCGGACGACTGCCTTCGGGCTGCGGCAGCGCGACCCCGGCTTCGCCCGGGACTGGGCGCGGGCGCGGGACTGGGGCCGGGCCCGGGTCGAGGCGGAGGGGCGGCCGGTCCATGCCTGCGGCCGGCCGCGGGCGGCGCGGGCGGGCGAGGCTCCGCAGGATTCGCGTTCCCTGGTCGTCCGCCATTCGAAACGGGAGGGCGCCCAGATCGTCCGCGCCGGCGAGGGGCGCTGGACGGCGGAGGCCGAGACGGAATTCTTCGCCTGGCTGGCGGCCGGCTTCGGAGTCAACCACGCGGCGCGGCAGATCGGCTTCTCGACCAAAGCGCTTTACCAGCGGCGGCTCAAGGACGCGGACTTCGCCGGGCGCTGGGCGTCGATGCGGGAGGCGGGGCTTGCGCGCAACGACGAGCTTCTGATCGATTCGGTGCCTCGGGCGCTCGACCCCGACGTGGTCGCGGCGGCGGCCGAGGACCTGCCCAGGCCGACCATCGCCGAGGCGATCCGGATCCAGCGGCTCTACCGGGCCCCGCCCTCGGCCAGGAGCGGCGCCAAGGAGGAGAAGCAGGAGCCGCCGCGGCGTTCGGGCGAGGAGATTTTCGACACGCTGAGCCTGAGACTTCGGGAGCTCCAGGAGCAGAAGGCCGCCGGCAGGCTCGCCGAAGGCTGGGTCCGGGACGAAGACGGGAACTGGATCCCGCCGGGCTGGGTGAGGAAGGACGAGGCGGCCTGACCCCGGCGAAGGGGCCCGCCGCGTCGCCGTGGGGACTCGCGGCGGGCCCGCGGGCGGCAATTTGGGGGCCGCCGCCCGTTCCTTCTCCCTTTCGCGCTTCGGGCGGCGGGCGGAACTCGGCTGCGGCACATTTTGTGCGCCATCGCCGCCCGGCGCGGGCCCGGGGCCGGTAGCGGGCAGGCGATGGCGGACCTGGGCGAAGAATTTGCGGCGCGCGCGGCGACCTTCCGCCGGCTCGCCGAGGCGCTGAAGAACGAGGCGGACCGGGCGGCCCTGCTCGCCATCGCCGAGGATTATGAGGCGCAATCGAAGCGGCTGAAGCCGGGCGCGAAGGACCGCTAGGCGGCCTTGAGGACTCCGTCGCGGAGGGAATCGTTGGCGAAGCGGGCGACGGCCTCGAGCTGGCGGGTGAGGAATTCGAGGGTGGCCGGATCCTGCTGGCGGGCGAGCGGGAAATTGATCTCGCCGCGCTCGCAGCGGCACAGATATCCGCGCTCGATGAGGGCGCTGACCTTGCGGCGCGTGGTTTCGCGGTTGAGGCCGGTGGCGGACGCGATCGAGCTGATGTTGCAGCCGGCGGCGTAGCCGGGCGGGAGCGGCGTGGCGACGTTGCGCAGGTCCGGGGGGAGGTCGGCGCGGGTCAGCCGCTCCCCGGTGATTGCGACGACGGCGAGCAGGATCATCGCCGATTCGTTGTCGCCGACTCCGGCGCGCCAATTCTCCATCGCCCGCGAGGTGAGGAGGGCGAGGCGGATGGCGGTGAGGCGGCTCATCGCCGCCGAAGCCTGTTTGTCGATGGTGAGCTGCATGTTCGCCACGGTCAAATGGCGCCGCGGCCGCCCGCATTCAATGGCCGGGCGCACAAATTGAGCGGTCAGGCGGCGAGCCTGCCGGCCGCTTCGGCCTCATGCACCGTCCAGCCGAGCGCGGCCGCGCTCGCCGACGCGCTCGAGGCGCGGGCGCTCGCGGCCG
>JASLBD010000153.1 GCA_030146745.1 Allosphingosinicella sp.
CGGCCGGCGGCCGCGAGCTGACCAGCCGGCGGCTCCGCTTCGGCAATTACCGCTCCGCCAGCCGCAAGAAAGCGGAAGCGGCGCTCGCGCCCTATCCCGCCGGGGCGACCCCCGCAGTCCGCTACAATCCCGAAAACCCCGAGGAATGCGTGCTCGAGACGCGGAAGCCCGGGCCGATCTACCTGGTCATGGCGCTGTTCGGCTTCCTGCTCGTCGGCTTCGGCCTCTACTGGCGCTCGATGATGGGGTGAATATCTGCCTCCCCATCGCTGCGCGACGGGGGAGGATAAGCTATTTCGACGGCTTGAGATCGGTCAGCGACAGCTTCTCGAAGCGGGCGGCCCAGGGCGAATCGGGCTGAAGCTCGGTCTCGAGATAGGCGGGCTTGAGCAGTTCGGGCGCGCGCTCGCCCTGCTGCGAAGGCGCCAGCGATTCGATGTCGAACGCCTGGGCGAACCTGAGGCCGACCTGCCCGTCCTTCGACCAGCGCACCTCGGCGACCTGGAAGCCCGCCTCGCCGAGGTCGAGCTCGACCTCGGAGCCGGGGCAGAGCTCGCGTCCGCTCTCGATCCGGGCGCCGCCGCCCGAGATGTTGCGGAGCCGCACCGGGATCGAAATGCCGCTCCAGTAGAGCGTGCCCGCGCGAAGCAGCTTGTGGCGCGATTCGCGCTCGGCGACGGCATGAACGGCGGGCGTCTCGGGTTTCTGGGGCTGGAAAGCGGGAGCGTTGTTCCGGTCGGAGGTCCAAAAGATGGTCTCGTTGACGAATTCGAGGCCGATCCGGCCCTCGCGCACCCAGCGAACGATGCACTTGGTCCGGTTCTTCCCGTCGAACAGCAGGTCGATCTTCTCGCCTATGCGCGGGTCGAGCTCGCCCCGGATCATCGCTCCGCGCGAGGAGACGTTGACCACGGCGACGTCCTGCCGGCGGCGGCGGAAGACGATCGTCGTGCTTTCGACGATTCCCCGAAGGCGATCCTCGAGCCGCTGGTCGGTGACCCGCGCTTCCTGACGCTTGATCGCGATCTTGGTGAGGCCGCCGGCGGGGCTTGCGCCTTCCGCCTTGGGCTTCGCCTTGCGCGCAACGAGGGAGGCCTTGGGCTCCCCGGCAAGGATCGTTGAGCGGAGTTCGTGCATTTCGGCCCCCAGGATCGGCGTGTCGATGCTCCATCGCACAGAAATGATTACCGAATCGCTAGCCGAACCCGTTGAGGACGTTCGCTAATGGCAAAAGTTGAGCTCGACCTGTTCGGAAAGCCCCCGCCCGCGGCCCCCGCCGGGCTGGTCTACGTCCGCGATTTCATCGGCGCGGAGGAGGAAGGCGCGCTCGCCCGACACATCGCCGCCCTTCCCTTCAAGCCTTTCGAGTTCCACGGCTTCACCGGCAACCGGCGCACCGTCTCGTTCGGAATGCATTATGCGTTCGACGGCAGCGGGCTGAGGGAAGCGGAGCCGATCCCGGCCTGGCTCGGACCGTTGCGCGCGCAGGCGGCCGCTTTGGCCGGGCGCGAGCCCGAGGCTTTCGTTCATGCCCTGGTGATCGAATATGCCCCGGGCGCCGGAATCGGCTGGCACCGCGACCGGCCGGTGTTCGGCGACGTGATCGGAATCTCGCTGCTCGCCCCGGCGCCGCTCCGCTTCCGCCGCAAGTCGGGGGCGAAATGGGAGCGCTTCACGCTCACCGCCGAGCCCCGCTCGGCCTATCTGCTGCGCGGCGAGTCGAGGCACGGATGGGAGCACAGCATCCCTCAACTGGAGACGCTGCGCTATTCGGTGACGTTGCGGACCTTGGCAAAATAGATCCTCCCCGCGATTTCGCGGGGAGGGGGACCAGGCGAAGCCTGGTGGAGGGGTTCTTTAGAGAAGGGCCAATGAAGGACCCCTCCACCGCGCTTCGCGCGGTCCCCCTCCCCCGGAAAGCCCGGGGAGGATTTCCCCTCAAGAATAGAAGATGTGAAGCCCGATCTGGGTCTGCCTGGTGAGGCGCTTGCCCCAGCTCGGGGAGACGTAGGTGGCGTGATACCACAGCACGCTGGAGGGCAGGTTGCCGGCCAGCCTCTGGCGGGCGATGTTAGCGATGGCGACGGCCTTCTTCCAGGCCTCGGAGCCGCGGTCGGCGGCCGGGAAGCGGCCGCGCTGGATGAAGGAGAATTGCGCCTTCTGGGTGATCACGGCGCACAGGTCGGTCGGGTAGCGGCCCGACGAAGCGCGGTTGAGGACGACTTCGGCGACGGCGAGCTGGCCTTCGATCGGCTCGCTGCGGGCCTCGAAATAGACGGCATTGGCGAGGCACTCCATCTCGCGGTCGCCGGTCTGGGTCCCGGCATAGTCGAGGACGAGCTCGGAGAGCGGTTTCGCGGTCGGGATCGCCGCCGGAGCGGGGGCTTCGGCCTTCGGAGACACCAGCAAGGTGACGTTGGCCCACATTTTGGAGAAGAGGCTGGGATCGGTCATGATCGACCCCGGAACGGCTTGGCCCGAAACGGCGGACGGAGCCTTGGTGGCGGTTTCGCCGGCGGAGGCGGGGTCGGAGTAGCTGGCCCCGGCGACAAGCGCAAAGGCAGCCGCGGCGAAGCCCGCGGCGCGAACGATCCGGTTCATCTAGTCTCTTTTTTTATGCGGCTGGCTGATCCCCCGGATGCGAGAACCGCATCCCCGATCGTGCCCCCGTCTCGAGCTCCCGCCGGCCGCTAATCGGCTGCGGCGGACCCGCTCTCGCTACTAAGCTGAGGGGCAGATGGTGGAAGTCGGCCTGCCGCGCAACCCGCCGGCGGCGGCGAAGCGATGAGTCGTGTGACTCAAGAGACACGTCGAAAATAAATTCGACTTATCCGGGAACCTTCCAGAAAACCCGCATTTTTCAAACACCTGGAAGGGCAGAATTGACCGCCTCCGAAACATTCTCCGTTGCGGAGGCCGTCGTGGAGGCCGACTGCTCCCCCGCAATCACCTTGACGAAAGCGCTCTGCACCCAGCCGGACCGGCAGGGCCCGTCATAGTCGCGGCGCCGGGTCACCGGCTCGGAAACCCCGCAGCGCCCGGCCAGCGCACCGCCTTCGTCGAAGACGATCCCGAACCATTTCTGGTCGTGGCTTCGAGTGCAGATGAAGAAGCGGGCCCCGGCGGCCACGCTGCCGGTCTCGGCCGCGTTCTCGAAAGGCGCGGAGCGGACGGCCAGCCCCTCGCCGGCCTTGAGGTTGCGGGTGGTGCCGGCCGCGCTGCAGGCCCGGAAATTCGCCCCGAGCTCGCCGATCCGCACCGGGCGCGATTCGGGCACCAAAGCGGCTTCGGGGACGGCCTCATTGTCCTGCGCCGCCCGATTGGCGATCGTGGCCGGCTCTCCGCAGGCGGAAAGGGCCAGGCAAAGAAGGAGGGTCGGCGTTCGCATGCGGGGTCCTTGTGGCGCGGCGCGCGGTAAAAATCTACGCTGGCCTGGGAGGAAATGACCGATGGCCCGTTGGCTGATGAAATCCGAGCCCGGCAGCTACAGCTGGGATGAGCTCGTCCGCGACGGCGGAACCGAATGGGACGGGGTCCGCAACAACGCCGCCCGACTCCACCTGAAGGCGATGAAGTCCGGCGAGCTGGCCTTCTTCTACCATAGCGGCGAGCAACGCTCCATCGTCGGGATCATGCGAATCGCCCGCGAAGCGCGGCCCGACCCCAAGGACGGCGATTGGGTCTCGGTCGCGGTCGAGCCTGTCCGGGCGCTCGGCCCCGTCACCCTCAAGACGATCAAGGCGGACCCGCGCCTCGCCGGGATGGAGCTGATCCGCCAGTCCCGCCTCTCCGTCGCCCCGGTGCGGGACGAGGAATGGGCGGCGGTCCTCGAGCTTGCCGGGGACGCCGGATGAGCCCGGCCCAGGGGGCCCCTTCGTCATTCCGGCGAAAGCCGGAAATCCATGAACGCCGACAGTGCCGAAATACAGCAACCCGTGTTCATGGATCCCGGATCAAGTCCGGGATGACGAGGGAAGCCTAGAGGATGAAGTCCGACGCCACCAAAGCGATCGAGCCCGAGAGCTGGATCTGCAGGTCCCCTGCTCCGTCGCCGTCGACGTCGCCCCAGATCGTCGTCGTTCCCCCTGAAGTCTCGTAGCGAAGCTGGCCCGCCACGTTGGAGAAAGCCGACGTCCCGATGAAGATGAAGCCTTGGTTGTTTCCGGCCACGCTGTTGGCGTCGATCGCGCTCAATGAGATCTTGTCGCCCTGGGACTGGCTGAAGTCCATGATCGTATCGACCGAGGCGCCCGCCGACTCGGACGAGGCATTGTAGGTGAACCGATCCTTCCCCAGCCCGCCGAGCAACTGGTCCGCGCCCTCGCCGCCCACGAGCACGTCGGTGCCCGCCTCGCCGTACAGCTCGTCGTCGCCGGCCATGCCGTAGATCGTGTCGTGGCCGCCGCGGCCGAACACGAGATCCTCCTCGTTGGAGGTACGAAGGGCGACGTTGGTGCTGGTCGCCGAGATCGAATCGCCGCCGGACGTGCCGGTCACGTTGCTGCCGTCGCGCGTGTTGGTGACGGTCACGCTCAGCGCCTGCTCGTCGAAGAGCTGGCCGTCGCCGGCGCGGACCACCACGGCATAGACATTGTCCCCGTCGGAATCGCCCGGAACCTCCCAGTCGGGCGCGGCGACGAACTGGAGAGCGCCGGTCTGCGCGTCGATCGTGAAGCAGGCCGCGTCGGCGCCGCCCACGATCGAATAGGTGGCCGAAGTGCCGTCCGGATCCGCCGCGGCGACTATGGCGACGGCGAGGCCGTTCTCCGCCACCGAGACGGCGGCGGCGCCGCCGCCGCCCGACGTGACGACCGGGGCCTCGTTGACGTTGCCGACCGCGACGGCGATCGCCTGGCTGTCGGTGAAGCTCCCGTCGCTGGCCGAGACGACGACGTCGTAGACGTTGTTCGCCCCGACATCCGCCGCGGCCTCGAAGTCCGGCGCCGCGACGAAGGCGAGAGCGCCGGTCGCGGCGTCGATGGTGAAGCGCGAGGCGTCGGCGCCGCCGGCGATCGCGTAGGTCACCGCGCCGCCGTCGGCATCCCGGGCCGCGACGACCGCGACCGCCGTGCCGTTCTCGGCCACGGCGACCGCGGCGTTCGCGCCGCCGCCATTCGAGACGATGGCGACTCCTTCGTCGACGTTGAGGATCCTGATCCCGAAAATCTGGGTATCGCTCGACGCCCCGGCGCTGGCGACGACCGTGACGAGATAGTCGTTATTGCCGTCCGCGTCCGCCGGAGCCTCGAAATCGGGCGATCCGATGAAGCTGAGGTTCCCGCCCGAGTCGATGGCGAACAGGGCCGCATCCTCACCCGCGAGCGAATAGGAGACGATGTCGCCGTCGCCGTCCGCCGCCGCGACCGTCCACAGGCCGGACTCGTTCTCCGGCAGCTCCCGGATGACGATGTCGGCCTCGCTGTAGGAGGTGATCGTCACCCCTTCGGCGACGTTCGCCACTCTGACCGCGACGGTCTGGCTGTCGGTGAAGCTGCCGTCCGCGGCCGACACGACGACGACGTAGACATTGTCCCCGCCCGAATCGGCCGGCCCCTCGAAATCCGGCGCCTGGACGAAGCTGAGCGCGCCGGTCAGGGCGTCGATCGTGAAGCGCGCCGCGTCCGCGCCCCCGGCGATCGAATAGGTCACGGCGGCGCCCTCGGGGTCGCCGGCCGTGATGCCCGTCACCGCGAGGCCGTTCTCGCCGACCGTCACGGCAAGGCTGTCCGCGCCGCCGCCGGAGGTGATTTCCGGCCGCTCGTTGACGTCGGCGATCTCGACCCGGATCGTCTGCAGGGCCGTGAACTCGCCGTCGCCGGCGCCGACCTCCACCAGGTAGAAATTGACCCCCGCATCGTTGTGCGGCGCCTCGTAATCGGGAGCGGCGACGAAGGTCAGGACGCCGGTCCCCGGATCGATCGCGAACAAGGCGGC
>JASLBD010000386.1 GCA_030146745.1 Allosphingosinicella sp.
GGCGCCTCGTCCCACAGAACCTCCATCACCGCATACTCGCCTTCGGCGATTCTCTCCACGGCTCACCCTCCCTGTCGATTACACGTGTAATTCTTCCTCCGCCGCTGAACGGCGGATGAATGGCACGGTAATGTAACGGCAACTGTCGGGCCAGTTTACAATAAGCAAAAACCGTTAAATTCCGTGAACCATCGCAGGCCGCGGAAATCCGCCGACGGCAGGCTTTGGCACGGTGCGTGTATCCCTTCGACGCGTCCACACGCATCCACACGAACAGGGGCGGACGAGCGGTTTTTCTGGTCCCGCCGTCCGCCCCTTTCTTACTTCAGCCCCGCAAGATCGCCGCCGTCTCCGCGTCCGCCGGAAGGAAGGCCTCGACCGCGAGCTCGGACAGGGTGATGTCGATCGGAGTCCCGAAGACCGTCGTCATGCTGAGGAAGGAGAGGAGGTGCGGGCCCTGGCGCACCTTGAGCAGGATCGCGACCCCGTTCGACTCGTCCGAATCGTCGGTTCCGCCGGGATAGGCGCGCAGCTCCTCGAGCAGCGAGGCCAGCACCGGATCGGCGCTTACGGCGATCTGCTCCTCGAGCCGGCGGAAGACATAGGAGCGCCACCGCGCAAGATTGTCGATTCGCGGCGCCAGCCCTTCCGGATGCAGGCTGAGCCGAAGGACGTTGAGCGGCGGCTCGAGCAGATGCGGCGCCGAACCGGCGAGGAAAGGCGCGACGCCGGCATTGGCGGCGACGAGGTTCCAGTGAAGGTCGACCGCGAGCGCCGGAAAGGGCTCGTAGGCGGCGAGCACCCCGTCGACCGCCTGCCGGGCGGCGGCGAGCGCGGGATCGTCGAGGGTTCTTGTCGGCAAGGCGGGCGCGAAGCCGCCGGCGACGAGCAGGACGTTGCGCTCGCGCGGCGGGATCCGGAGGCGTTCGGCCAGGCGAAGGAGCATCCCCCGGCTCGGCCGCGACCGCCCCGTCTCGATGAAGCTCAGGTGCCGCGCCGAAATCCCGGCATCGAGCGCGAGTTCGAGCTGGCTGAGGCGCCGGCGCGTGCGCCAGGTTCGGATCTGGGAGCCGGCGAGGTCGGCGGGTTGGGCGGCCATAGGTTCAGCCTAACCCAGGCCGCGGGCGAATCCCATTACCTGCCGGGTAATCGACAGCATGACCTTCAAAGGCCGATCAGGACCAGGCGGCGCTGCTCACGGCGCCCTTCGAAAGAAAGGATCGGACATGAACTCCCCAGCCTTCCTGCGGCGCGTGCTCGCCCTCGATTCCGCCAGCTGCCTTATGATCGGCCTCTTGCTCTGCCTCGGCGCCGCCCCGCTGTCCGGGCTGTTCGGCCTGGGCGAGAGGCTCTTGTTCGGCGCCGGGCTCCTGCTCCTGCCGCTCGCCGCCTTCCTGGCCTGGCTGGCCTCCCGGCCGGCGCCGCCGGCCCCGCTCGTCTGGCTGGTCATCGTCGGCAATGCCGCCTGGACGGCGGAGAGCTTCCTCCTGATCTCGACGGAGAGCGGCCGGATCATGGCGCTCGGCACGGCCTTCGTGGCAGTGCAGGCGGTGGCGGTGCTCGGCCTGGCGCTGCTCGAATATGTCGGGCTGCGGCGGATGCGGGCGACTGCGGTTTGAATTCGCCGGATGGCGGAGGGGATTCCGTCATCCCAAACCTGATCCGGGATCCATGAATACAGGACTTCGAAACCTCGAACTCCGGTGTTCATGGATTCCGGCCTTTGCGGGAATGACGAAAGCTAAGCCTTCGCGACCTGCTTCTCGTCGAGCAACTGCTGGAGCTCGCCGGCTTCGTACATCTCCATCATGATGTCGGAGCCGCCGACGAACTCGCCCTTGACGTAGAGCTGGGGGACGGTCGGCCAGTCGGAATATTCCTTCACGCCCTGGCGGATCTCCGGGTCCTGGAGGACGTCGACCGTCTCGAAGCCGACCCCGAGATGGTCGAGGATGGCGACGGCGCGGCTCGAGAAGCCGCATTGCGGGAAGAGCGCGGTGCCCTTCATGAACAGGACGACGTCGCTTTTGTGGACGATCTGATCGATTCGGGTCTTGGAGTCGGACATTTTACTGTTCCTCAGTCGGGGGTCGCGGTGGAGAGCTGGAGGGCGTGGAGCGCGCCGCCCATCCGGCCGCCCAGCGCCTCGTAGACGCGCTGATGCTGGCGCACCCGCGGCAGGCCCCGGAAGCTTTCGGCCACCACGCGGGCGGCATAATGATCGCCATCGCCGGCAAGATCGGTGATCTCGACCCGGGCGTCGGGAATTCCGGCGCGGATCAGCTCCTCGATCTCTTCGGCCGCCATCGCCATCAGCCCTGCGACTCCATGAGCTGCCGCCGAGCCTCGACCGTCTTGTGGTCGAGCGCCTCGCGGATCCGCGATTCGTCGCACTCGACCCCGGCCGAGGTCAGGTCGCCGACCAGCTTGCGGATGACGTCCTCGTCGCCGGCTTCCTCGAAGTCGGCGCGGATGACGTCGCTCGCATAAGCGTCGGCCTCCGCCTGGCTGAGGCCCATCAGACCGGCCGCCCACTGGCCGAGCAGCTTGTTGCGGCGCGCCACGATCCGGAACTGCATGTCCTGATCGCGGGCATATTTGGTCTCGAAGGCCCGTTCGCGGTCGTCGAAAGTGCTCATGACG
>JASLBD010000399.1 GCA_030146745.1 Allosphingosinicella sp.
CGACCATTGCCCGACCTGCCGCGGCATCTGGCTCGACCCCGGCGCGCTCGATGGTCATCGCCGATCCTCGCGTGGGCAGTGCCCCGCACTGCCCAGCCACGTCCGAGGACGCGGCAGTCGCGAGGATCGGCGATGACCATCGAGCGCGCCGGGGTCGAGCCAGATGCCGCGGCAGGTCGGGCAATGGTCGATCTCGGAGCCCTGGCGCCCGCTGATCACGAGCGGGACGGCGCAATGGGGGCGGGACATGGGGCCGGACCGCTCATCCGTTCCTGGGTTGGAACCGCGGGTTGCACGGCAAGACATGCCAACGATAAATATCCAAAACGGACATTTTTTCGGAGTCAATCCTCAGGAACTCGGTGATGTAATATTCGTTTTTTGCTTGGGGAAATGTTGTCCCCAAGTTGCGTAGAGGTGCGTAAAATGAAACGGATTAGCATTTTCGCAGCCAAGGCTGCGTCTGTCGCCGCTTTGACTGTCGGCCTGGCGTCAATCGGCGGAGCGGGTCACGCTCAGGAAGTCTCCCCCACCGACAATATTCCGGTCCAGACGGTCGAGGAGTCGATCGCGGTCGATGCCGAATGGTACATGCGCTCGCAGGGAGTCGCCAAGGAGGAGGCGATGCGCCGACTCCGGATCCAGCGCGAGATGGGCGACGTCATCGACCGGATGCGGCGCCAGTACCAGGGAAGGCTCGCCGGAATCGTCATCGACCATAAGCCCGACTACCGGCTGAGGGTCAGGCTGACCGGAAGCGAGGCCGTCGCCGCGCAAAGCGTGTCGCTGGGCGGTTCGACCTTGCCGATCGCGTTCGAAACCGGCGCACCGGCGACGGTCGACGCGCTCGTTGCGTCGATCCAGAGCAATCTCACGGCCCTCCAGACCCTGTTCCCGACGCTCGACGGAATCGGCACGGACGAAAGCACAAGCCAGATCGTGCTCACCGTCTACGCCCCCGATGCGGTGACCGCGACGGCGGCCAAGGCGAAGGAATCGCAGGTGGCGGCGCTGCTCAAGCAGCCGTTCCGGATCGAGACCACGAACGTGATGGAAACGCTCATGGACGTTCGGGGCGGCGCCAGGTTTACCTCCTCGGGCGGCGCCCTTTGCACCACCGGCTTCGTCGTCAAGAACACCGCCGGCACGACCGGAGTCGCCACGGCGGCGCACTGCGAGGGCATGAACACCTATTACAATCCGAACGGGACGACGATTCCGACAACCATCGTCGCAAGCTCGGAGACGCTCGACGCCGACCAGGACGTCGAGGTCCACACCAGCGGCTATGTCGAGCGGCCGCAATTCTATGCCGACACCACCGCCTCGGCGCGAACCCTGACCGGCCGCCGCTACAAGAGCAGCACCGGCTATGACGACAATGTCTGCCATCGCGGGGAGGTCACGAAATACAGCTGCGGCTATGTGAAGCAGACCAACTATACGCCGGTCGACCGGTACGGAACTCCGCTGAGATGCGGCGCCGTCGCGTGCGGGCCTTATTACGTCCGGGTCGAAGGTCCCGAGCTGGCATGCTATAACGGGGACAGCGGCGGCCCCGTCTTCGCTTCGACCGTCGCCTTCGGGCTGCTCAAGACGGGGGCGGCGTCGGGAACCGCGAAAGGCCAGTGCGCCCGTATGAGTTACATGTCGACCGACAGCCTGCCCACCGGATGGTCGCTCCTTTATGGGCCGTGACCTGATCGCGCCCTGGGCGCTGCCGCTGGCGCTCGCGGCCTGCACGGAGCCCGCGCAGGACGTCGCCGCCAATCGGTCCCCGCCCTCCGTCGCCGCCGCTCCCGCGGTCGGAACGGAGGGCGGGGTCCGCCTCGCTCTGCTTGCGCCGGCCGACGAAGGGCCGCTCTCGGCGCTCGCGGGCAGGCTCGAGCTGGACGGGCGCTGCCTCTATTTGCGCCTCGTCGACGGCAGCCGGATCCTCCCCGCCTTCCAGATGGAGGACCTCGCCTGGAACCCCTCGTCCGGCGCCATGGAATGGCGCGGCCGGGCTTTCCGGCCCGGCGACCGGGTGCAGCTCGGCGGAGCGTTCGAGCGTGGCTCGTCGGCGGCGCTGCCCTGGCGTCAGGCTCCCGCCGCGGAGTGCGACGTCACTCCCCTGTTCGTCGCCTGGAACATCGCCCCCGCCGGCTGAGCCCGGGGCGGATCGATTCGGCCGGGCGGACGCCAAGGTCCGAGCGATGAGCGGCGCCGAGGCGGCGGAAGAGGGACGAGCGATCGCCCCACATCCCAGTTCCGAGCGGGCGACGCGCTGGAGCCGGGAACGAGTTCAGGGCAACGGGGGGAAGGGCGCCGCTGGCCTCCGCTAGTCGAAAATCTCCTCGAGCCAGGATTTCTTGCGCTTGTGGTGGCGGTAGCGGGGGTCGTGGCCCTGGTGGCCGCGCTGGTCGAAGCGGGGGTCGTAGCCGCCCTGGGGCGGGTAGGGGGCCTGGGGGGCCATGGGCGACTGGGGCGGCATCGGGGGCTGGGGGGCCTGGGGCGCCATGTCGGCGGAGGCGCGCTCGAGTATCTTGTCGAGCTCGCCGCGGTCGAGCCAGATGCCTCGGCAGGTCGGGCAATAGTCGATCTCGACGCCCTGTCGCTCGCTCATCACCAGCGGGACGGCGCAATGGGGGCAGGTCATGGGGCCGGGCATTTTTCTCTCCCTCGAAGGCGGATCGGTCGAGGGGGAGATAGGGTGTTGCCGGGGATTGGCAATGCGTTCCCTTCGACGCCGCCCGCGACTCGGGTTCGGCGTTGCGATTCGCCTGGCGGCGGGAAATGCCCCCGTTCGGGGCCGCGAAAATTTTTCCGGAACGAGAAAAATAGGATTTGCTCCTCCGACTAGCGTTTCGCCCGCGCGGCGGAAATCCGCCGCGGATCGCGGCTGAAAATAGGATTTGCCGGAGCGGGTAGTTTGACTTGACAGCGTCACGCTGCCATGGTACAAAACAGGAACGCTGGCGAATTGCGCCAAGGCTTCGGCGCCCGGCCGGCGTGTTTTTCAAAAGTAGAAAGATGGATCCCGGATCAAGTCCGGGATGACGCTTTGTGCGTGCGTGTGTGGGTGTGTGGGTGGCTGGAGCCGGTGCGGGGACGCGCCGGCTTTTTCTTTGTGCGTGGAGGGGATGATGGAAGACGATGACGTGCTTCGACGGGCTCGGCATGATCGGGAAGAAGATCCGATCCTGACGGGGCGGAACGGGAAGGTGCAGCGGCGGCGGCGGGCGCGGCGCAAGCTGTTCGGGAAGACGGCCAAGGCGGCGTTCCTGGAGAGCTTCGCGTGCACGGCCAATGCGGCGGCTTCGGCGGAGGCGATCGGGTTTTCGGTGGGGGTGGTGTTCACCCACCGGCGGACGGATCCCGAGTTTCGGGAGCTTTACTGGGTGGCTCTGGAGCAGGCGGTGGGCAAGCTCGCGGCGCTTCGGATCCAGCATGAGATCGAGCGGTCGGAGGGCAATCTCGATCCGGCGCTGGCGGCGAAGATGGACGGACCCCCGGACGCCCGGCAGATCGCCGATCTCGTCAAGCTGATGGCGGCGCTCCGGGATCTGACCCGCAATCTGGCGGGCGGGGAGCGAGCGGGCGGGGGCGGCGCGCCGGCGCATGCGGGGCTGGACGAGGTCTGCTCGGCGCTGGCGAAGCGGCTGAAGGCGTTTCCGCCTACGCCTTCGGCTGGCGCCTCGGCTTCGGCGGACGAGACCGCCCCGGGGGGCGCGGTTCCCTCACCCTCTCTCCCGGAGGGAGAGGGGGAAGGAGAGGGAGAATCGGGGGAGGGCGGCGATGAGCGTTGAGCTTCAGGCGCGGGCGCTGCTCAGGACGGCCTGCGCGCTGCCGGAGGCCGAGCTGGCGCGGTTGCTGAAGGGGTTGCCCGGGCCGGTTCGGCGGGCGATCGACGAGGGATGGTGGGCCAAATGGCATGAGGGGCAGGTGCCCCGCGGCGACGATTGGGACGTGTGGCTGCTTCGCGGCGGGCGCGGGTTCGGCAAGACGCGGGCGGGGGCGGAATGGGTGTGGGCCCGGGCCCGGGAGCGGCCGGGGGCGTGCTTCGCCTTGGTCGGGGCCAATCTCGACGACGTCGTCAAGGTGATGGTCGAGGGGCCGGGCGGGCTCGCCGCCGCGGCCCGGAGCGGGGAGGAAGCGCGGTGGGTGGCGAGCCGGAAGCGGGTCGACTTCTCGAACGGGGCCCGGGCCTTCGCTTATTCGGCGGAGCGGCCGGAAAAATTGCGCGGGCCCGAGCATGACTTCGCCTGGTGCGACGAGCTCGGCAAATGGACTCATGGCGATACGACCTGGGACAATCTCATGCTCGGGCTTCGGCGGGGCGAGCGGCCGCAAACGATCGTCACGACGACTCCGCGGACCGTCGCCCTGCTCCGGCGGATCCGGGAGCTTGCCGGCTTTTGCGAGACGCTCGGTCGGACCCTCGACAACCGGCATCTGGCCGACTCGGTCAAGGCCGGCGCCTATGCGGCCTATGGCGGAACCCGGCTCGGGCGGCAGGAGCTGGACGCGGAACTGTTCGAGGATGTCGAGGGGGCGCTGTGGACCCGGGACCTGATCGAGAAGTGCCGGATCGCGGCTTCGGGCGGGCGCTACCGGCGGGTCGTCGTCGGAGTCGATCCGCCGGTTTCGGCGGACGGGGACGCCTGCGGGATCGTCGTGTGCGCGCTTCGGGCGGACGGGAGCGCCGAGGTGGTCGCCGACCACAGCGTCGGCGGGCTTTCGCCGGAAGGCTGGGCGCTCAAGGCCGCCGCCGCCGCCCAGGCCTGGCGCGCGCACCGGGTGGTGGCGGAGAAGAACAACGGCGGACTGATGGTCGAGAGCGTGCTGAGGGCCGCCGACGTGGCGCTGCCGGTGAAGCTGGTCCATGCCGCGGACGGCAAGTCGGCGCGGGCGGAGCCGGTGGCGGCCCTGTTCGAAGCGGGGCGGGCGAAGCTGGCGGGCGTCTTCCCGGAGCTCGAGGACGAGATGTGCGGGCTGGTGCTGGGCGGCGGCTACGAGGGGAAGGGGAGCCCGGACCGGGCCGACGCGATGGTCTGGGCGATGACCGAGCTGATGCTGGGCGAGCGGCGGGCGGAGCCCGGGATCCGGAGTCTGTGATCGGCTAACCTTTTCGCAAGGCTTCTTCGCCAGAAGGGACGCTTGGTACGCGACCGGGGGGGCGGGGGCGGCTTGCCGCTTCCGCCTTCTTCGCGCTTCGCGGGCCGCGCTTCTTTCGAGATTTGGTTGCGATCCGGGCATTTGCGTTACGGGGCCGCTTGCGGTTCGCGAACGAAAGCGGACTCAAAGCGGCGTGAAGCGGGAATGGCTTAACGCCCGCTAACCTCTTCGTTCAGCCCTTCCTCAACGCCTTTCCGGCATAAGCCTCACCTGCCGCCCGATGCAGGCCACGCAGAAGGCGGCCCCTCGAGTCGCGTATCCGAGGGGGGGTCGGCGCCCGCAAGGCGCCGGCCCCATTCCCGGACCGGTCCGCAAGCACGGCGGGCCATTGACGGCGCCCGCGACTTGTCCGACAAATCGCCCCCGCGAAGGGGAAATCATTGCCCAGCCTGGAGCTAAGCAACGTCCGCAAGGCCTATGGCGAGACGCTCGTCCTGGACGGCGTCTCGCTGACCATGGCGAAGAAGGAGTTCGTCGCCTTCCTCGGGCCGTCCGGCTCGGGCAAGTCGACCCTGCTCAGGATCATCGCGGGGCTCGAGCGGGCCGACGGCGGCGAGGTCCGGCTGGAGGGGGAGCGGATCGACCGGCTTCCGCCCGGCCGGCGCGGCGTGGCGATGGTGTTCCAGCATTATGCGCTCTACCCGCATATGACGGTGCGCGAGAACATGGCCTTCGGGCTCAGGAACGCGAAGGTGCCGAACGACGAGATCGAGCGGCGGGTGGCCGACGCGGCGCGGGTGCTCGAGATCGAGGCCCAGCTCGACAGGAAGCCGGGGCAGATGTCGGGCGGGCAGAGGCAGCGGGTCGCGATCGGTCGGGCGATCGTCAAGAATCCGAAGCTGTTCCTGCTCGACGAGCCCTTGTCGAATCTCGACGCGGCGTTGAGGATGCGCACCCGGGTCGAGCTCGCGCAACTGAGGCAGCGGGTCGACGCGGCCTTGATCATGGTCACCCACGACCAGGCCGAGGCGATGACGCTCGCCGACCGGATCGTCGTCATGAACGACCGGCGGATCCAGCAGGTCGGGCCGCCGATGGAGATCTACGCCCGCCCCGCCAACGCCTTCGTCGCCCGCTTCGTCGGCTCGCCGGCGATGACGCTGGCACCCGCGACGCCGGCGGCGGGGGAGGGGGAATATGCGCGGGTCCGGCTCGGCGACGGAGCCGAGGTCGAGACCAGGGTGAGTCGGGACGGGCTTCCGGTGGACGGAGCGCTTCAGCTCGGGCTCCGGCCGGAGATGGTGAGCGTCGCGGCCGCGGGCGGCGGCACCACCGACGCGACGGTCGAGCTGGTCGAGCGGCTGGGCGAGCGGACCCTGGTCTATGGCGTCCTCGCCGACGGGCTCGAGATCATCGCCCAGGACGTGGGCGACAGCCGGCTGCGGGTGGGCGACCGGATCGGCCTCAGGATAGACGGGGCGGCCGCGCATCTGTTCGGGCCCGACGGCACGGCCTTCCACGCCGAGGCGCGCGCGTGAACGCCGAGCGGGGCGTGAACGTCGACCAGGATTGGCGCGGCCTCCTCTTCGTCGCGCCCTTTCTCCTGCTCTATGCGCTGATCCTGATCTTCCCGCTGCTCCGCGGCCTGTGGCTCAGCCTGCACCGGGTCGACCTGTTCGGGGGCGGCGAGTTCGTCGGGCTCGGCAATTACGCCCGGCTGGCCGCCGATCCGGTCTTCGCCGCCTCGCTCGGCAACACCTTCCTCGTCACCTTGATGATCGT
>JASLBD010000433.1 GCA_030146745.1 Allosphingosinicella sp.
GGTGCCGATCCCGCAGCCCAAGGCGGATCCCGCGGCCGACGGCCCGGTCGCCATCCGCGACCGCAACCAGGTGCTGCGCGAGACGCCGCGGATCCGGATCGAGACTCCGCGCCTCGCCGGCTCGATCAACCTCAAGGGCGCGCGAATCGACGATCTCGTCCTCACCGCCCACCGGCAGGGCGTGGCCCAGAACTCTCCGCCGATCCGGCTGCTTTCCCCGGAGGGCAGCCCGGACGCCTATTTCGCCAGCCTGGGCTGGATCGGCCAGCCCGAGCGCGTGCCGGGGCCGGAAACCCTCTGGACGTCGACCTCGACCCGGCTGGCGCCGGGCAGCCCTGTCATACTCAACTGGGACAACGGCCAGGGGCAGCTGTTCCAGATCATTCTCGCCGTCGACGAGGGCTATCTGTTCTCGGTCGAGCAAAGGGTCGTCAATCGCGGCGCCGGCGATTTCGCGGCCCGGCCCTATTCCGTGCTCAGCCGGAGGGGCGCCTCGAAGGATCCCGACCTCTGGACCGCCCATGTCGGGCCGATGGGAGTCTTCAACGGCGCCGCCGAATATGGCAACGATTACGACACTATCGCCGAAGCGGGCGAACGCCGCTTCAACAGCCGCGGCGGCTGGATCGGCTTCACCGACACCTTCTGGCTGGCCGCCCTCGTTCCCGACCAGGGCAAGGCCGTCGAATCGACCTTCCGCCACAAGAGCGCCGGCGACAGCTACCAGGCCGACGCGATCGCCGAGCCGATCATGACTCCGCGCGGTACCCAGTCCCGCTACACCTCCCAGGTCTTCGCCGGTGCGAAGGAGATCGAGTTGCTCGACCGCTATACGGAGCAGCTCGGCACGCCGCTCGAGCGGGCGATCGACTGGGGCTGGTTCCGCTGGTTCATGCAGCCCATCTTCTCGCTTCTGAACTGGCTCTACGCCGCGCTCGGCAATTTCGGGCTGGCGATCATCTGCCTGACGCTGATCGTGCGCGGCCTGATGTACCCGATCGCCCAGAAGCAGTTCAAATCGATGGCCGCGATGCGCGTCCTCCAGCCCAAGATGAAGGCGCTGCAGGAGCGGCACAAGGATGACAAGCCGCGGCTCCAGCAGGAGATGCTGAAGCTCTACCAGGAGGAGAAGGTGAACCCGATGGCCGGGTGCCTGCCCATCCTCATCCAGATCCCGATCTTCTATGCCCTCTACAAGGTGCTGATGGTGTCGGTGGAGATGCGCCACAAGCCGTTCGTCCTGTGGATCAAGGACCTTTCGGCGCCCGATCCGCTCACCCCGGTCAATCTGTTCGGCTACCTGCCCTTCACCCCGCCCTCCTTCCTCGCGCTGGGGGTTCTTCCGATCCTTCTCGGAATCACCATGTGGCTGCAGTTCAAGCTGAACCCGCCCGCCACCGACCCGATCCAGAAGCAGATGTTCGCGATCATGCCCTGGGTGCTCATGTTCGTGATGGCGCCGTTCGCGGCCGGGCTGCAGCTTTACTGGGTCGTGAACAACGTCCTCACCATCCTCCAGCAGAAGTGGCTGTACAGCCGCTATCCCGGCATGAAGGCGGCGGCGGAAGCGCCGGCGCCCGCAAAATGAGCGAGGCCGAAGCGGATCTGGACGAGACGGCCCGCAAGCTCTTCGCGGGGCCGATCGCGTTCCTGAAATCGGCGCCCGGGCTTAGGTTCCTGCCCGATCCGGACGTGCCGGAAGTGGCCTTCGCCGGCCGCTCCAACGTCGGCAAGTCGTCGCTTCTCAACGCGCTCACCAACCGCAGCGCCCTCGCCCGCACCTCCAACACGCCCGGGCGGACCCAGGAGCTGAACTTCTTCGACGTCGGCGAGCCGCTTCGCCTGCGCCTCGTCGACATGCCGGGCTACGGCTTCGCCAAGGCGCCCAAGGACGTGGTCAAGAAATGGCGCCAGCTGATCAATTCCTACCTGCGCGGCCGCCAGGTGCTGAAGCGGGCGCTCGTTCTCGTCGATTCCCGCCACGGCCTCAAGGAGATCGACCTCGACGTGATGAAGATGCTCGACGACGCCGCGGTCAGCTATCACCTCGTCCTGACCAAAGCGGACAAGGTGAAGGCGTCGGAGCTGGAAGCGGTCGAGGCGGCGACGGCGGAGGAAGGGCGCAAGCATCCCGCGGCCCACCCCGAGATCATCGTCACCTCGGCCGAAAAGGGCATGGGCATCGAGCGGCTGAGGACGGCGGTGCTGGAGTCGGTGGTTTAGGCATCGCGTCGCCCCAGCGAAGGCTGGGGCCCCGGTGGGTGAAGAGCGCCGGTGCCTTTCCCCCGTCGAGACCCCAGCCTTCGCTGGGGTGACGGTAGGGCTCAATAGCCCATAAGCGCCAGAACCTCGCGCCTGCTGCGCTGGTCCTCGCGGAAGACGCCCATCATCCGGCTGGTCGTCATCATGACTCCGGGCGTCCGCACGCCGCGGGCGGTCATGCAGGCGTGGCTCGCCTCGATGACGACGGCGACCCCCTGCGGCTTCAGATGCTCCCACACGCAGTCGGCGACCTGAGCGGTCAGCCGCTCCTGGACCTGGAGGCGCCGGGCGAAGCCGTGGAGGACGCGGGCGAGCTTGGAGATGCCGACCACCCGCTCGGCGGGCAGGTAGGCGATCGACGCCTTGCCGAGGATCGGGGCGAGATGGTGCTCGCAATGGGACTGGAAGGGAATGTCCTTGAGCAGCACGATCTCGTCATAGCCGCCCACTTCCTCGAAGGTGCGGCTGAGATGGCGGGCCGGGTCTTCGCCATAGCCCTGCGCATATTCCCTCCAGGCGCGGCCGACCCGGGCCGGAGTGTCGGCCAAGCCTTCGCGGTCGGGGTCGTCGCCGGCCCAGCGGATCAGCGTGCGCACCGCCTCGCGCACCTCGGCGGGCACGTCGATCTTGGGGTCGGGACGGACGAGGTCGCCGTCGCCGGGTTCGGCTGAACTGGTCATCTACGCTCCCGCTTCCGACGACGCCGCGGCGCCTTCGGGCTGTAGGGCGGCGGTGGTGACCCCGACAGGATTCGAACCTGTGGCCCTCAGATTAGGAATCTGATGCTCTATCCTGCTGAGCTACGGGGCCGCGCCGCCTGAAGCGGGGAAGTAGGGCGCGCGGAGCCGCCGGTCAATTCTCCTCGCCCGGCTCGATCACCGGGAGGCGCAAGGGGGCGATCGGCACCCCCTCCTCGATCAGGCTCTCGGCCTCGGCGCGGGTCGCCTCGCCGTGGATCGGGCGGGAATCGGCCTCGCCGAGATGAATGGCTCGGGCTTCGTCGGCGAAGCGGGCGCCGACGCTCTCGGATCGGGCGAGAAGAGTCTTCTGAAGCGCGGCGGCGGCGGCGAGCATCGTCTTGACCTCCTCCGGAGATCCGCCCGACCGGCCGGTCGGGGGATGGGACGCCGGCGCTCCATTGCCTTTGGCGCCGACCGCGGGGGCCATCGGCGCCTTCGCGACCTCGGCCGAGCCGCACAGCGGACAGCCGACGAGCCCTCTCTCCTGTTGCTCCTCGAAGGCGGTCGAGGAAGCGAACCAGGCCTCGAAGACGTGGCCTTGCGGCGCGCATTTGAGGTCGAAGACGATCATCGGGTGGACTGCGTCCCACGCGGTCCAGCCCCGTCCGGGGGACAGGGCGACCCGATGATTCGGGCGCGGGTCACGGGCGGGATCGGGCGGCGGTGGCGGA
>JASLBD010000449.1 GCA_030146745.1 Allosphingosinicella sp.
CTACGAGCATGGCCTGAAGGTCGTGCTCAGGAAGATCGACAATTTCCTTCCCACGCTCGGCCCGGACCACCTCCTTGCCGGCCGCGACGGGCTGACCCGGCACGAGATCGCGCGTCATTCCCCGAAGGACGCCGAAGGCTACGACTCTTATTCGGCGGCGCTCGGCTCGGTCGTCGCCATCCTTCGCGACTGGATATTGCGCGCTCCGCCCAATGCCGGCGGCGGCCTCGCCGACGTCCTGGCCGCCCTGAAGCTCGGCAATGCCGTGCGCGGAATGAGCGCGGAGGAGCAGCGCAACCTGCTCGATTTCTTCACCAAGTCAGCCGCCGATATCCTCCAGCGCTATTTCAGCACCGACATCGTCCAGGCCCTGTTCGGCTTCGACGCGGTCGTCGGCAATTATGCCAGCCCCTACGATCCGGGCTCCGCCTACGTCCTCCTCCACCATCTGTTCGGCGAGGCGGCCGGGGTGGCCGGGGCCTGGGGCCACGCGATCGGCGGAATGGGCGCGATCACCCAGGCCATGGCCAGGGCTGCCCGTGCGAAAGGCGTCGAGATCGTGCTCGAGGCGCCGGTCGAGGAGATCATCGTCGAGCGCGGCCGGGCCGCGGGCGCCGTGGCGGCCGGCAAGTCCTACCGGGCGAAAGCGGTGGCCGCGAATGTCGATCCGCGCTTCCTGTTCGGCAGCCTGCTTCCCGAAGGCTCGGTTGCCCCCGAAATCTCCCGCCGGATGGCCGGCTGGGCGGCGGAATCGGCCACCTTCCGGATGAACGTCGCCCTCTCCGAGCTCCCCCGCTTCACCAGCCTGCCCGAGCCCGGCGACCATCTCACCGCGGGGATCGTCATCGCGCCCTCGCTCGGCTACATGGACCGCGCCTATACCAGCGCGCGCACCGAAGGCTGGGCGCGCGAGCCGATCGTCGAGATGCTGATCCCCTCCACCCTCGACGACAGCCTCGCCCCGCCGGGGAGCCATGTCGCCAGCCTCTTCTGCCAGCATTTCCCCTACGAGGTGGAAGGGGGCTGGGAGTCCCGAGCCGACGAGGCCGCCGACCATATCGTCGCCCATGTCGACCGCTACGCGCCCGGCTTCAAAGCCTCGGTGATCGGCCGCCTGGCCCTGTCCCCCTGGCATTTGGAGCAGCGCTTCGGAGTCCCGCGCGGCGACATCTTCCACGGCAAGATGGGCCTCGACCAGCTCTTCTCCGCCCGGCCGATGCTCGGCCACGCCGACTACAGGATGCCGCTGGCGGGCCTCTACCTGTGCGGGTCGGGCGCTCATCCCGGCGGCGGCGTGACGGGAGCGCCGGGGCATAATGCGGCGAAGGCGATTTTGGCGGACCGGAGGAAGTGGCGCCGCTGATGTTGCCTCCCCATCGCCAGATGGGGAGGCAGATCGGCCTCAGCCCTTCTTCGCCGCGGGCTCAGCCTGTGCCCGGCACCTTTCCGCCGGCACCGGCTCCGGATCCTCGTCCGCCTCGATCAGATGGAGGAGCGGCCGTTCGACGTCGATCACGGCGCGGTGCTCCTTGAGCACGTCCTGACCGATGATCCCGTGCACCGCGCCGCCCGCGAGCGGCGCCAGGGCGTCGCCGATCGAGCCGAGGTCGGTGACCACCATCCGCCGCTGCCGCACCTCGATCCCGCCCAGGGTCAGGCTGTCGATCGAAATCTGACGGGCGGCGTTGGAGCCGCCGAGGCCGGTGGCTCCGCCCGGCCGCCCCCGGGCCGAGGCGAGGCCGAAATGGGCGACATGGTCGACGTCGATCACGGAGAGGTTGGCGCCGGTGTCGAGCACGAACACGCCCTCCTTGCCGTTGACGGCGGCGGTGACGAGGTGGTGGCCGGTCGAGCGCGCCTCGCCCAGCGGGATCGCGGTGAAGCCGAGCAGGCAGAGGGCATGGTCCACCGTCCCCGCCTCCTCCGGCCGGTAATCCACCTTGGCGGCTTCCGGCGCCGCCGGAGCGATCATGTCGCAGGCGACGAGCGCCAGGGACGAAGCGAGGGCAAGGACGATCTTCATCCCCGGGCAAATGCGGGCTAAGGGCGCTTCGTTCCGAAGGAGAGACTCATGAAGACCCGCGCCGCCATCGCCGTCGCGCCGAACCGGCCCCTGGAGATCCACGAGGTCGACCTCGACGGTCCCGGCGCCGGCGAGGTGCTTGTCGAGATCATGGCGACGGGCGTCTGCCACACCGACGCCTATACGCTGGAGGGCAAGGACAGCGAGGGCATCTTCCCCTCCATCCTCGGCCACGAAGGCGCCGGAATCGTCCGCGAAGTCGGCGAGGGTGTGGTCTCGGTCAGGCAAGGCGACCACGTCATCCCGCTCTACACGCCAGAATGCCGCCAGTGCAGGTCGTGCCTCAGCCGCAAGACGAACCTGTGCACCGCCATCCGCGGCACCCAGGGCAGGGGTGTCATGCCCGACGGCACAAGCCGCTTCCGCCTCGGGAGCGAAACCATCCATCACTACATGGGCTGCTCGACGTTCTCGAACTTCACGGTGATGCCGGAGATCGCGGTGGCGAAGGTCCGCGAGGACGCTCCGTTTGACAAGATCTGCT
>JASLBD010000450.1 GCA_030146745.1 Allosphingosinicella sp.
CACCCGCAATCCCTCGACCGGCGAGCGGGCCTATTATGGCGAATATCTGATCAACGCCCAGGGCGAGGACGTCGTCGCCGGAATCCGCACCCCGCAATATCTCACCCTCGCCGCCCGCGAGGCGGCCGGCGCCAAAGCGGCTTCGATGGAAGAATCCATGCCCGACGTGTTCGGAGAGCTGGCCCGCGTCTTCGACCTGCTCGAGCGCCATTATCGCGACATGCAGGACATCGAGTTCACCGTCGAGCGCGGCAAATTGTTCATGCTCCAGACCCGCTCGGGCAAGCGCACCGCCAAGGCGGCGCTTCGGATCGCCGTCGACATGGCCGAGGAAGGGCTGATCACGCAGGAGGAAGCGGTGCTCCGGGTCGACCCGCAGGCGCTCGACCAGTTGCTCCACCCGACCCTCGATCCCGCGGCGGAGCGCAAGGTGATCGCCAAGGGCCTGCCCGCCTCGCCGGGCGCCGCCTCCGGCGCCGCCGTGTTCGACTCCGACAGCGCCGAGAAGCGCGCCGGGCTCGGCGAGAAGGTCATCCTGGTCCGGGTCGAGACCAGCCCCGAGGACATTCACGGAATGCACGCCGCCGAGGGCATCCTCACCGCGCGGGGCGGGATGACCAGCCACGCCGCCGTCGTCGCCCGCGGCATGGGCCGACCCTGCGTCAGCGGCGCCGGCTCGGTCTCGATCGACTATCGCTCGCGAGCGATGCGGGTCGGCGGCCTCGAGGTCAAGGAGGGCGAGACGATCACGCTCGACGGCTCGACCGGCGAGGTCATGCTGGGCGCGGTCGCTACCGTCCAGCCCGAGCTGGTCGGCGATTTCGGAACGCTGATGGCCTGGGCCGACGCCCACCGCCGCCTCAAGGTCAGGACCAACGCCGAGACCCCGCTCGACTGCCGCACCGCCCGCGAGTTCGGCGCCGAAGGGATCGGCCTGTGCCGGACCGAGCATATGTTCTTCGACGCCGAGCGCATCGCCAACGTCCGCCAGATGATCCTCGCCGGCGACGAAGCCGGCCGCCGCGCCGCTTTGCTCAAGCTCCTCCCCGCCCAGCGCGGCGATTTCGAGGAGATCTTCCGGATCATGGCGCCGCTCCCCGTCACCATCCGGCTGCTCGACCCGCCGCTGCACGAATTCCTGCCGCGCAGCGAAGCCGAATATGAGGAGGTCGCGGCCGGCGCCGGGGTCGCGGTCGAGGTCCTGAAGCGGCGAGTCTCGGAGCTTCACGAGTTCAACCCGATGCTCGGCCACCGCGGCTGCCGGCTCGGCATCACCTATCCCGAAATATACGAGATGCAGGCGCGCGCCATCTTCGAGGCGGCGGTCGCGGTGGCGGGGGAAGGGGGCCCAAATGGCCCTTGCGCTCCGATTCCCGAAGTGATGGTTCCCCTCGTCGCCACCCGGGCCGAGCTCTCGATCATCAAGGCGCTGATCGACCGCACCGCCGAGGCGGTCTTCGCCGAGCTCGGCGCGCGGGTCGAATATCTGGTCGGAACCATGATCGAGCTCCCCCGCGCCGCCCTTCGAGCCGCCGAGATCGCCGGGGAGGCGGAGTTCTTCAGCTTCGGCACCAACGACCTCACCCAGACGACCCTGGGAGTCAGCCGCGACGATGCCGGACGCTTCCTGACCCAATATGTCGAGAAGGGCATTTTCGAGCGCGACCCGTTCGTCTCGATCGACGAGGAAGGGGTCGGCGAGCTCATCGCGCTGGCCGCCGAGCGGGGGAGGAGCGCCCGCCCCGGCCTCAAGCTGGGCATTTGCGGCGAGCATGGCGGCGACCCGGCCTCGATCGCCTTTTGCGAGAAGACCGGCCTCGATTACGTCAGCGCGTCGCCCTACCGAGTGCCGATCGCGCGCCTGGCGGCGGCCCAGGCGGCGTTGAGGCGGAAGCGGAGCTAGGCCGTCGCCCCAGCGAAGGCTGGGGCCCCAGCGAGAACAGGCTCCGAGGCTTTCACCCCCCGGGGTCCCAGCCGTCGCTGGGACGACGGGTGCTACTTACTCGCGAACTGCCCCGGCTCGGCGCCGAAATGCTCCTTGGCATAAGCGCGCGCCGCGGTGGCGGTGGCGAAGGGCTCTTCGTGGAGGGTGGTGGTCACGATCGGATAGCCCTGGCCGTTATAGCGGGTCTCGCGAAGAGTCAGCCGGACCCGTCCTTCCTCGTCCTTGTTGATCAGGAAGGGCTTGATCGGGGTGCGGGTGCTGTCGGGGGTGCCGCCCATCTTGTATCTCCTTCCCCGCTCGCGGGGTCTTGTCGTCGGGAAGTTTTAGCGTTTGGCGCCGGGGCGCCGCGGGCTGCTGCCCGGGCCCTGGCCGGGGGTGCGCTCGCGGAAGATCAGCCGGCCCTTGGTCAGGTCGTAGGGCGTCATCTCGACATGCACCCGGTCGCCCACCACGGAGCGGATCCGGAAGCGCCGCATCTTGCCCGCCGTGTAGACGATCACCCGATGCTGGTTGTCCAGCATCACGCCGAAGCGGCCGTCCGGATAGATTTCGTCGATCTCGCCCTCGACCGTGAGCGTCGCTTCCTTCGCCAAACCAAATTCTCCCTCGGCCGCCTTCGGCCGGTAAATTGCAAATCCACGCGAGCGACGGCCGCTTGGCGTGGGCGAGAAGCATGAAAGGAAGGCGGGGCCCACGGGCCGCAAATTCCGTCGCAGCGACGTCAGCCTTTCCTATGTAGGCGCAAGGGGCGATTTTGGCAACTTCGGCCGGCCGGGCGCCTTCGCGGGTTCAGGCCGGCGGCCGACCGAGGCGGTTCGGACCGGCGCATTCCGCCGCCGCCTTCCGCGCCGCCCGCGCCACCGTCCACGGTCCGGCCGCCCCGCCGCGGACGATCAGGAACCAGCCCGCCTCGCTGTCCGCCAGCTCGACCTGGGTCGCTCCGCCGGCGCAGGCGCGGATCGAGGCGAAGCCGCCCAGCGTCCCGTGCCGCGCCGCCTGAAGCGCCGAATGGGCGGCGGCGAGACCGGGGCCGCCCGCCGACCACTCCTTCGCCTCCGCCCAGGGCGATTCGATCCATTCGTCGGCGAAATCGCGCACGCTCTCCGCCACCGGCTGAACCCTACGGACGCTCTCGCCCGCCACCCAATAGCGCCGGATGTGGCGGCGGATGAGGATTCCGGGATCGAGGCTGGCGCCGTCGTTCCTTATCTCTACGGCGCCCTGCTCGGCCCTCAGGGACAGGTCGCCGTCGTCGCCGAGATAAATGCCGCCCTTGCCCCGGAAGAAGACGTTCGGCCGGTCGGGCGAAGGCCCCGGCCTGGCCAGCGCGTAGGGCATGCCCTGCCACGCCGAGCTGCACCAGGGCGTGGTGGAGACGGTGGCGACGAACCAGTCTTCCCGAGCGTCGGCAGGCGAGACGGCGAAGCGCAGGTCGTGCCAGCCGCCATTCACTTGGCGATAAGGCTCGGAGCGGCGGACCATCGCCTCCCGCCAGCCGGACGGCGTGCGCCGGTAGAGGATCAGCATCGAATCCGAGCCGCACCTTATGCCCAGCGTCGCCACCACCGCCAGCATGTCCGGATGCGAATCGACCCGGAAGACCTCATAGGCAAGCGTGTCGCCGTGCCGGCCGGGCGGCAGAGGATCGGATCCGTCCGGGCCGGAGCGGACGAAGCCGCCTCCCCGCTCCGCCATCGCGGCGGCTAGGGCCGCCGGGTCGGCCGAGCGCGGCGCGCAGGCCATCTCCGCCCGAACGAAGTCGCGCAGCCGGTCCTTGAGCCGCTCGATCCGCCGGCTCGCCGCCGGTGTCACCGACCTCTCGTCCTCCTCCGCCGGGATCGCCGCCAGCTCCGCCCGCGCCGAGCGCACCGCCCGGCCCGCGGCGGCGATGGCCGCGGTCGAGCAGGTCGGGACCACGGAGGCAGGGGCAGGCGCGCCGGCACCCGGCGAGCCGAGGCTCGCAACAGCCAGCAATACCAATCCCCGCTTCATCCACCCCCCGCTCGGCATGGCGAGCTTAGACCATTTTCCGCCGGCTTCCAGCCGAAGCCGCGGCGGCGCAGGGATCGCGGGTTTCGGCGGCGACGACATGCTGGCCGGCCTCGACGGCGACGACACTTTGTACGGTGACATCGGCGGCCGCGGCCGACTCATGCTCTACGGCTCGAGCCTGACCTCCGTCAGCTTCCAGCCGAGGCCGTGGCGGCGGAAGACGAGGTGGCGCCCTTCGCGCTCGACCCTGAACTCGCTGGCGCCGGTTCGGGAAAGCTCGACCTCGCCCGCCTCGCCGCCGCCCGACCCGCCGCCGCCGCCCCTGCGGCCGCTGCCCAGCGCCAGCCGAAGCGCCGCCGGGCTGACCAGGGCGTCGACGGCGGGCCCGGCGAGGAGGCCGCCGAGCGGGCCGAGGCCGAGCTGCTCGCGCATCGAGGCTCGAAGCGAGTCGAAGTCGATATAGGCCGCGAGCGCCTCGGAATCGCGGGCCTCGGCGGCCTCGCGCATCCGCCACAAGGTCCACCAGGGCGAGCCGAACCACCAGCCCGCGGTGAGCAGGACGAGGAGGGCGGCGGCGGCGAGGGCGATGATTCGGCCTTTGCGCATCCTCGACTCACCCTTTGCAGCGATTCGCGGCGATCTTTAGCGATTATCGGCGACGAGAACGGCGGTTATTCACCACTCCTGCCCAAGAGAGGCGATCGAGCGTCGCTTTCGACAACATTCAAAAACTCCCAGCCGCAAACGAATCCGGCCGCAAACGAAAAGTGCCCGGGCATCGCTGCCCGGGCACCGTCGCGGCGCTTGCGCGCCGACCCCCTTAGTCAAGATGCCAAGGCCCGCACACATCCCACCTCGCATGAGGATGCGGGGCCGAAGCCTCCCCGAACCCGGCTGTCGCCTTCGTTCGTGGGCGGGACGCTATGAGCCGGGCGGCGGCTTGTCACCTGCCTAACCAAGGGGTTGAGGCACTTTGCTCACGCCCTGTGTCGGTACTGCAACAGGCCATGTTGGTTCCGCGCGGTTGCCTTGGCGAGGGGCGGCCCCTAGAGGCGCTTCGCATGCGACTTTCCCGTTACTTCCTGCCGGTCATGAAGGAAACGCCTTCGGACGCCCAGATCGTCAGCCACCAGCTGATGCTCCGCGCCGGCCTCGTCCGCCAGACCGCGGCCGGAATCTACGCCTGGCTCCCGCTCGGCCTCAAGGTGCTGAAGCGGATCGAGCGGATCGTCCGCGAGGAGCAGGACCGGGCCGGAGCCGTCGAATTGCTCATGCCCACCCTCCAGTCGGCCGACCTGTGGCGCCAGTCGGGCCGCTACGACGCCTACGGCCCGGAGATGCTCCGGATCCGCGACCGCCACGACCGCGACATGCTCTACGGTCCGACCAACGAGGAGATGATCACCGCCCTCTTCCGCGACGGCGCTAAAAGCTACCGCGACCTGCCGCGGATCCTCTACCACATTCAGTGGAAGTTCCGGGACGAGATCCGACCCCGCTTCGGAGTGATGCGCGGCCGCGAGTTCCTGATGAAGGACGCCTACAGCTTCGACCTCGACGAGGAAGGCCTGAGGGCGAGCTACGAGGCCATGTTCGTCGCCTATCTGAGGACCTTCGCCCGCCTCGGCCTCACCGCCGTTCCGGTGAAGGCCCCGACCGGGCCGATCGGCGGCGACCTCAGCCACGAATTCCACATCCTCGCCGACACCGGCGAGAGCGCGCTCTTCTACGACGCCGCCATCGAGGACATTTCCCGAGACGAGCTGCTCGCT
>JASLBD010000027.1 GCA_030146745.1 Allosphingosinicella sp.
AAGGAAGCCTTCCTCGCCCGCCGGATCGAGAGCGTGCTCACCAAGCAGCAGATCCTCGCGCTCTACCTCAACCAGATCTTCCTCGGCCGGAACGCCTATGGCGTCCAGGCGGCGGCGCGGGCCTATTTCGATAAGGACGTCGAGCAGCTCGAGCTTCACGAGATCGCCTATCTCGCCATCCTTCCCAAGGCGCCGAGCAATTACGACCCGCAAAGGCGCACCCAGCGCGCGCTCGATCGCAGGAACTGGGTGCTCGCCGAGATGGAGCGCAACGGCAAGATCACCGCCGCCCGGCGCGCCGCCGCTTTGGCCGAGCCGCTCGGCACCGTCCGCTTCGCAACCAACAGCGTCCGCAACGTAAACGGCTATTTCGTCGAGGAGGTGCGACGCCAGTTGATGGAGCGCTGGGGCGAGCAGACCGAGAAGGGGCCCAACGGAGTCTATACGGGCGGCCTGTGGGTGCGCACCTCGCTCGACGTGCCCAAGCAGAAGGCAGCGGAAACGGCGCTTCGCGACGGGCTGATGCGCTACGACCGCGGCAAGGGCTGGCGCGATCCCGGGCTCAAGGTCGACGTTTCGGGCGACTGGCGCGGCCAGTTGGCCCGGGCCCCCTTCGGGGTGGGCTATGACGATTGGCGGGCGGCGGCGGTGCTGTCGCGCGAGGGCCGGAGCGCGACACTCGGCTTCACCGACGGCTCGACCGGCGAGCTCCCCGCTTATGCCGCTTCCATGCCCAAGCGCGGCACCGGAACGGCGGCCTTCAACTTCCTTCGGCCGGGCATGGTGATCGCCGTGAAGCGCGACGGGGGCGTCTGGTCGCTGCGTTCGGTGCCGGAAGTGAAGGGTGGAATGGTCGTGGAGGAAGTGGCTACCGGCCGGGTGCTCGCGATGCAGGGCGGCTTCGACGCCCGCGGCGACGATTTCAACCGCGCCGTCCAGGCCCAGCGCCAGCCCGGCTCGACCTTCAAGCCGATCGTCTACGCGGCCGCGCTCGACAACGGCATGACCCCGGCCTCGATCATCGTCGACGGTTCCTTCTGCGTCTGGCAGGGCGCCGGGCTCGGCAACAAATGCTTCCGCAACTTCTCCGGCGGCAATGCCGGCCCGCAGACGATGCGCTGGGGCATCGAGCAGTCGCGCAATCTGATGACGGTGCGCGCCGCCAACCAGACCGGAATGGACAAGGTCACCCGCCTCTCCAGGCTGATGGGAGTCGGCGACTATCCCAATTATCTGGCCATCTCGCTCGGCGCCGGCGACACCACCGTCCTCAAGATGACCAACGCCTTCGCCATCCTCGCCAACCAGGGCCGGGAGGTGAAGCCGACCCTCATCGACTATGTCCAGGACCGCAACGGCAAAATCATCTACCGCGCCGACACCAGGCCCTGCGACGGCTGCAATGCGCGCGACTGGGACGGCAAGCCGATGCCGCGGCCGCCGCTCCGAACCAAGCAGGTCCTGGACCCGCTCACCGCCTATCAGATGGTCCATATCCTCGAGGGCGTCGTCCAGCGCGGCACCGCCCAGGTGCTTCGCGACCTCGGCCGGCCCCTGTTCGGCAAGACCGGGACCACCTCCGGCCCGACCAACGTCTGGTTCATCGGCGGCAGCGCCCAGATCGTCGCCGGAGTCTACATGGGCTTCGACCAGCCTCGGTCGATGGGCGGCTACGCCCAGGGCGGAACCCTGGCGGCGCCGATCTTCAAGCAGTTCGCGCAGGCCGCCTTCAAGGACATGCCGGTCCTTCCGTTCCGGGCGCCGTCCGGAATCCGGATGGTCCGGATCGACCGGCGCTCGGGCAAGAAGGTGTTCGGCGCCTGGCCGACCGACGAGCCCAAGGCGGCGGTGATCTGGGAAGCCTTCAAGCCCGAAAGCGAGCCGCGCCGCTCGATCCGCCGCGACGAGATGGCCAACCGCCCGCCGGAAAAGGTGGTGCGCAAGGTCCGGGTGTAGCGGCCCCGGACTCAGCAGCGCGACAGCGACTTCTTGCAGAACCAGGGCGGGATTTACTAGGTCCTGCGCCTGGCGGGGACAGTCACTTTTCCGCACGGCCGTGCAGGTCCTGCTCCGCGGTGCGGAAAAGTGACTGTCCCCTTTCGAAAGGACACGGAGATGCGCGCCGAAGCGCAAGCCCATGTCGACCGGATAAGGTCGGCGCTCGACCTCCTCCGCCGGTTCCTCGACTGGGACCGCGCGCTGCGTCGTCTCGACGAGTTGAACGCCCGCGTCGAGGACCAGTCCTTGTGGAACGATCCCAAGGCCGCTCAGGAGGTGATGCGCGAGCGGCGGCGGCTCGAGGAAGCGATCGCCGCGACCCGCGCCATCCGGCAGGAGCTGGACGACAATGTCGAACTTCTCGAAATGGCCGAGGCGGAAGGGGACGAGTCGATGGAGTCCGACGCCGTCGCGGCGCTCGCCGAGCTCGCCGAGCGGGCCGAGCGCGACAAGGTGACCGCCCTGCTCGCCGGCGAGGCGGACGCCAACGACACCTATATCGAGGTCAATTCCGGCGCCGGCGGCACCGAGAGCCAGGACTGGGCCGAGATGCTCCACCGGATGTACCGCCGCTGGGCCGAGCGGCGCGGCTTCAAGGTCGAGGTGGTCGACTATCATTCCGGCGAGCAGGCCGGGATCAAGTCGGCGACCCTGATGGTCAAGGGCGAGAACGCCTACGGCTATGCGAAGACGGAAAGCGGAGTCCACCGGCTGGTCCGGATCAGCCCCTACGATTCCAACGCGCGGCGGCACACCAGCTTCTCGAGCGTCTGGGTCTATCCGGTGGTCGACGACGATATCGATATCGAGGTCAACGAGAGCGATCTGAAGATCGACACCTACCGGGCGTCGGGCGCCGGCGGCCAGCACGTCAACACCACCGACAGCGCGGTCAGGATCACCCACCTCCCTTCAGGGATCATCGTCGCCTGCCAGAACCAGCGCTCGCAGCACAAGAACAAGGCCGAGGCGATGAAGATGCTCAAGGCCCGGCTCTACGAGGCCGAGCTCCAGCGCCGCGAGGCCCAGGCGAGCGCCGAGCACGCCGCGAAGACCGACATCGGCTGGGGCCACCAGATCCGGTCCTACGTCCTCCAGCCCTATCAGCTGGTCAAGGACCTGCGCACGGGGGTCACCTCCACCGCCCCGTCCGACGTCCTCGACGGCGACCTCGAGCGCTTCATGGCCGCCGCTCTGTCGCAGCGGGTGACGGGCGAGAAGGTCGAAGTCGAAGATGTGGACTAGGCCGACCAATTCCTCCCCCGGATTTCCCGGGGAGGGGGACCAGGCGAAGCCTGGTGGAGGGGTTCTTCCAGCGCCTGGAGAACCCCTCCATCGCACTTCGTGCGGTCCCCCTCCCCGGCGAATGCCGGGGAGGATTTTCGGAGCCGCCCTCCCCCTCCTCCTCCTCCTCGCCGCCTGCCAGGAGAAGGCGGAGGAATCCCCCTTCCCCAAGCCGAAGCGGCCGGTGTCGCCGATCGTCTCGGCGAGCTATTCGAACGAGGACGCGCGCGACTCCGTTCGCGAGGCCCAGACGGTCATGGACCTGGCCGACATCGAGGCCGGCATGTACGTCGCCGACATCGGCGCCGGCGAAGGCTATTATACGGTCCGGCTCGCCCCCCTGGTGGGGCGCAAGGGCCGGGTGCTCGCCCAGGACATCATGCCGCAGACCCGCGACGCGCTCGCCAGCCGGGTCACGCGCGAGGATCTGCACAATGTCGCGGTCAAGCTCGGCAAGCCGAACGATCCGATGCTTCCCGACGCGAGCTTCGACCGCGTCTTCATGATCCACATGTATCACGAGATACAGCGGCCGAGCGAGTTCCTGTGGAACCTGCGGCCCGACCTCAAGAAGAACGGCCGGGTCGTGGTGGTCGACGCCGACCGGCCGACCGACCGCCACGGCACGCCTCCGAGGCTGCTCATCTGCGAGTTCGCCGCGGTCGGCTACCAGCTCACCCGCTTCGAGCGGCTGCCCGATTCCGAATCCTATTTCGCCCAGTTCGAGCCGGTCGGGGGCCGCCCGGAGCCCAAGGACATACCGGTCTGCCCGGCGGTGACTGAGTAAGCTCCCCCTCTCCCCTCCGGGGAGAGGATGCGATCATCCCTTGAATCCCTGCGCCACCACATACCATTCGGACGAGCCCTTGCGGCTGGCCGGAGGCTTGGCGTGCTTCACGGCGGTGAAGCGGCGCTTCAGCTCCGCCACGAGATGGTTGTCGGCGCCGCCCGCGAGCACCTTGGCGACGAAGGCGCCGCCGGGCCTCAGCACCTCGGCGGCGAATTCCAGGCCCGCCTCGACCAGCGCCATCGTCCGCAGATGGTCGGTCTGCGGGTGGCCGACCGTGTTCGCCGCCATGTCGGACAGGACGAGGTCGGCGGGGCCGCCGAGCGCCTCGCGCAGCCGTTCCGGCGCCTCTTCGGCGAGAAAGTCGAGCTGGAGCAGCGTCGCGCCCTCGATCGGATCGGTGGGCAGCAGGTCGATCCCCACCACCGCCGCCTTCGGCACCCGCTTGCGCACGACCTGCGTCCAGCC
>JASLBD010000103.1 GCA_030146745.1 Allosphingosinicella sp.
GGCCGAGCTGATCGCGATGTAGAAGCTCGCCCAGGCGGCGAAGAAGAAATACCAGGTGACGAGCCCGTCGGCGATCAGCCGAAGCATGAGCTGGCGCTGGCGCTCGCTCTGGCGGTTCGGCGCTCCGGGCAGGACCACCGGACTCCCGCCCTTGCCGATGATCACCTCGGTGCCCCGGGTCGATCGGACGATTGTGGCCCCGTCGGCCCGCTGGCCGACGACGGTGCGGTCGGCCAGTGGCTGGTGGACGGCGAAGGCGAGATTGAAGGTCGAGAAGATCGCGGCGGCCGGAACGCAGGCGATCGCGGCCGCGACGATCTGGATCCTGACGCTCTCGCGCGCGGCTCGGCTCAAGACGAGATAGACGAGGAAGGTGAGGACGACTCCGATCAGGCAGCCCAGAGCGCGCGAGCCGAGCCAGGCGAGGCTCTCGTCGATCAGCCAGGTGCGGATGACGATCGTCGCGAAATAGAACAGCCAGAAGCCGAGGATCGACGCCGCGGCGAGCGGCAGATCGGGCAGGCGCCGGTGCGCGCGATAGTCGGCGAAGCTCTCCATCCGTCCGCCTTCTTACCCGCTCTTGCTCGTTTGTGTCCCGGTGCGCGTGCCGTTGGCAGACGGGGGAAGGGGGTTGGTCGAAAAGCCTGGTGCGGGGCCGTGGGCGTGGGCACGGGCCGGCCCGTCATGCCGGACTTGCTTCCGCATCCGGCGACGAGCCGCCTCACCGGGCGCAGGATCGACCTGCGGAACGCGTTCGAGGCGACGTCCGAGGAACCACGAGAAATCTGTGGAAAACTCGTTTCGGACCCGCGAAGTCGCTGAAATGGCGGGCTTTCGTGGAAGAGGCCTGTGGCGCGGGGGTGACAGTCCGCCTCCTCTCTCACCCATGTGAACTTTTCCCATTGCCGCCATCTTCGAAACCTGATTCATTTATGAACGGGGAGCGGGGTCTTGGTTAAGCGGCTGGTAACCGTTTAGATCGCATGATGTCCGCCGGGTAAGAGAGTGGGAGTGGGATCATGGCGACGAATACGAAGCCGGCCGACGGTGCCCTGACTTTGGTGGAGATGAAGGAATTCGCGGGTTTCCCGGCGGCGACCCAGCGTTACATCCGCCGGTCGCTCGACGTCGGCCTCGGCCGCCGCGACGCGCTTCGGCGCTGGTCGCGCGACGTCGGCGAGGCCGCTTCGATCCGCGCCCAGGAGCGCATGTACCGGCGCCTCGACCATGTCCGCGCCAGCGTTCCCGACGATAGCGGGCTCGACGAGATGGAGCCGGTGATGGGGCCGCTGGTCACCATGACCGCGTTCGACCTCGGCCAGGACCGGCTGCCCGATTTCGCGTCCTACCGCTTCCTCTACGAGCGTCTGATCGGCGCCGCGGTCCGGCCGTGGCTGCCCGGCGCCTTCTGCGCCGCCGCCGCTCTGCCGCACCTCCATCCGGAGAAGCGCCGCGCCCTGCTCCAGTCGATCAGCGAAGCCGCCGCCACTGCGCCGGGCTGGTCGAACCGCGAGCCGGTCTTCTTCCCCGAATGGGTTGACAAGGTCGACGTCACGGTCGCGGGCTGAACCGGCAGAATCGACAATATTCCGGGCTTCCTCTCGGATGACGAACGGCGGGCCTTCGGGTCCGCCGTTTTTTTTCAGGCACTTAAAGCTTGGTGCCTGGCACCGAAATCGCCGGGGAGCCTATTATTTGAGCCAGCCCTGCTCGCGATACCAGTCGGCCGTCTGCTTGAGGCCGGTGGGGGTCTTCACCTCGGGGCGCCACAGCCGCTCGGGCGGGCGCTTCTCCGCGGCGGCGACCCAGTCGGGATGGCAGAAATAGCCGACCCGGTCGCGGGTGAGCTTGGCGTTGCGGCGGCGGAACAGCCGGTCGAGCCCCGAGGCGAGTCGGAGCACCGGCCGCGGCATGGCGAGGGTCATCGCCCGGCGGCCGAAGATCCGGCCGAGGGTTCGGGCGAAATGGCGGTGCTGCCAGCCGCCCTCGCGGCCGTCGTCCGGCTCGTAGGTCTCGGCCCAACTGTCGGCATCGTCGAGCGAGACCAGGATCAGCCGGCACAGATCCTCGACATGGATGACCGAAAAGCGCCCCCCGGGCGGCAAGGCGACGAGCCCGCGCCGGGCCATCTTGAACAATTCGAACGTCTCCCGGTCGCCGGGGCCGTAGATCGCCGGCGGGCGGACGATCGTCCAATCGAGGCCCGAGGCCGCGACCAGCCGCTCCGACCTCGCCTTGGACCAGCCGTAAGCGGAGAGCTGCGGCTCCCGCGCCGCGAGCGACGAGATGTGGACGAAGCGGCGCACACCGGCCTTGCGCGCGGCGTCGATCATGGCGGCGGTGCCGGCGACGTTGACCGCTTCGAAGCCGGCCCGGTTCCGAGCGTTGATGGCGCCGGCGACATGGATGACGCAATCGGCGCCGGTGCATAATTTGAGCAGGGTCTCCGGCCGGTCGAGGGCGCCGTCGACCCAGGCGATCTCGTCCTCGGGCGGCTTCCAGCCGCGGGTGAGGGCTCGAACGTCATAGCCTTCGGCAAGAGCCATTCGAAGCAGGTGCGAGCCGACGAAGCCGGTGCCGCCGGTGACGGCGAGAGTGCGGATCTTGCCCCGGCGGCGGGTCATGGCGCTCTCGTTCCGGGAGGAGCTAGAGCGGCGACCACGCGTCCGTTTCCTCCTCCGCTTCCGCCGCCTTCGCCGCCGTAATGTGGGGAAGCAGCGCGTCGAGCACCGCCTCGACCCCCGCGCCGGTCACGCCCGAGAGGGGCAGGGGCCTCGCGCCCGCTTCCGCCTCGAGCTCGTCGGACAGTGCCGCGATCAGCTCCTGGTCGAGCGTGTCGGACTTGTTGAGGGCGATCACCTCGGGCTTGTCGGCGAGGCCGGCGCCATAGGCTTCGAGCTCCTCGCGGACGATCCGGTAGGTCTCCGCCACATCCTCCACCTCGGAGTCGACGAGGTGGAGGAGGACCCGGCAACGCTCGATATGGCCGAGGAAGCGGTCCCCGATCCCAGCGCCTTCCGCCGCGCCCTCGATCAGGCCGGGAATGTCGGCGACGACGAACTCGCGCTCGCGGTGGCGGACGACTCCGAGCTTGGGATGAAGGGTGGTGAAGGGATAGGCGCCGACCTTGGCATGGGCGTTGGTGACGGCGTTGAGGAAGGTCGACTTGCCCGCATTGGGAAGGCCCACCAGGCCGACGTCGGCGAGCAGCTTCAGGCGAAGCCACACCCACGCCTCCTCGCCCGGCCAGCCGTCGCCGTGCTGGCGCGGCGCGCGGTTGGTGGCGCTCTTGTAGCTGGCATTGCCGCGGCCGCCGTCGCCGCCCCTCAGAAAGACTTGCCGCTGGCCGACCCGGGTGAAGTCGGCGAGGACATGCTCCTTGTCCTCGGAGAGGATCTGGGTTCCGACCGGGACCTTGATGAGGAGATCGGCGCCGCCCGCCCCCGTGCGGTTCTGGCCGGAGCCGCCCTTGCCGCGCGGGGCCCGGAAATGCTGGGTGTAGCGGAAGTCGATGAGGGTGTTGAGGCCCTCCACCGCCTCGAAGACGATGTCGCCGCCCTTGCCGCCGTCACCGCCGTCGGGGCCGCCATATTCGATATATTTCTCCCGCCGGAAGCTGACGGCGCCGGGGCCGCCGGCGCCGGAGCGGACGAATATCTTGGCCTGGTCGAGAAAGTGCATGGCGGGCATGTAGGGTAATAGTCCCCTCTTC
>JASLBD010000121.1 GCA_030146745.1 Allosphingosinicella sp.
GCGGGCGGCGGCGCTGGCGCACTCCGCCGGCGCGCTTCTCCTGCTCGACGGCTGCCAGGCGGTGCCGCGGATGCCGGTCGACGTCGCCGGGCTCGGCTGCGACTTCTACGTCTTCTCCGGCCACAAGCTCTACGGCCCGACCGGAATAGGCGTGCTTTGGGGCCGGACCGAGCTGCTCGCGGCGATGCCGCCCTGGCAGGGCGGCGGAGCGATGATCGACAAGGTCAGCTTCGAGGGAACGACTTTCGCTCCGCCGCCGGCCCGATTCGAGGCGGGGACACCCCATATCGTCGGAGTGCTCGGCCTCGAGGCGGCGGTCGGCTATGTCGAGCGGATCGGCCTTGAAGCGATCGGCGCCCACGAACGGGCGCTGGTGCGCGAGGCCCGCGAGGCTTTGTCGTCGCTGAACAGCGTGCGGCTGTTCGGGCCGGACGATTCCGCCGGAATCGTCAGCTTCGCGATCGAAGGGGTGCATCCGCACGACGTCGGCACCATATTGGACGAGAGCCGGGTGGCGATCCGCGCCGGCCATCATTGCGCCCAGCCGCTGATGGCCCGTCTCGGCGTGGAGGCGACGGCGCGGGCGAGCTTCGGAGTCTATAACGGCCCGCGCGACATAGAGGCGCTGGTGCGGGGCCTGGAACGGGTGAGAAGGATTTTCGGGTGAACGAGGAGCGCAGGATCGAGGTCGAGGAGGTGGAGGGCGTGCCGTCCCCGCCCAAGGCGCGCGTTTCCGATTCGTTCGAGCGCAAGCGCGACTATCTCGAGGGCTTCCTGGCGCAGCAGAAGCCGCCCGAGCCCGGCGGCGATCTCTACGAAGCGGTGATCGAGGCGCTGAAGGAGATTTACGACCCGGAAATCCCGGTCAACATCTACGATCTCGGCCTCATCTACGACGTCGAGATCACGCCCGAGCACCACGCGATGGTCAAGATGACCCTGACCACGCCGCACTGCCCGGTCGCCGAATCGATGCCCGGCGAGGTCGAGCTTCGGGTCGGCTCGGTTCCGGGCGTCGGCCATGCCGAGGTCGAGCTGGTCTGGGACCCGCCCTGGGACCCGCAGAGGATGAGCGACGAAGCCAAGCTCGAACTGGGAATGCTATGAGCGAGACCGCCACTGCACCCCGCCGCGCCCGCCGCGCCGCGCTTACCCTCACTCCGGCCGCGGAGGCCCGCGTCGCCGCCTTGATGGCGCGCGCGCCCCAAGGCACGCTCGGAGTCAAGCTGTCGACTCCCCGGCGCGGCTGCTCGGGCCTCGCTTATTCGGTCGACTATGTCGCCGAGGCCAGCCCGCTCGACGAGCGCATCGACACCCCCGCCGGCCCCTTCTTCGTCGACGGCGCCTCGGTCCTCTACCTGATCGGCTCGACCATGGACTGGCAGGAGGACGATTTCGCCGCAGGCTTCGTATTCCAGAACCCCAACGCGAAGGGCCAGTGCGGCTGCGGCGAGAGCTTCACGGTGTAAGGCGGGGACCGCGCCCCGCCATCCCGGCGAACGGCTGCGGACCGCGGACATGATGCCGACTGATCGTGGTTATCCTCCGGTTAAGCATCCTGCGTTATGCTGCCTGCGTAACGTTTCCGAGGGCGCGATGAACGACCGCGATTTCCTGCTCCAGGTCCAGGGCTACGGGCTGATGACGGCCGAGGTGGCTTATTACCTGCCCGACCACCCCAAGCTCATCCAGCTCTTCGTCTGGCAGCAATATGACGTCGCCCCGCGCTTCCCGGTCCTCCACCGCTTCCTCGACCATTGGCGAACCGACATCGAGGCTGTGCTCCACTCGGTGCGGGTCGCCCACCAGCACCTCATCCGCCCCGCCGAATGGCGCGCGGTGGATGGCGTGATCTCGATCAACTGACGCGAAGAGTCATCCGGCGGTGGTCGGGATGGCAGCCCGTCCGGCAGCGCCTTTTCCTCGCCGGGTGACGGTAGCGCAATGAGGCGGTAAGCTCCGGCCGGCTCGGGACCGGGACCTCAGGATCCTCATCGTCCAGGCCCAGCCCGGGAGAATGAATATGGCCGGACAGGCCGCCCACCCCGACATCCTCACCCGGCTGATGGAGCCGGTCGCGACCGCGCTCGAGATATTCGGGGTCTTCGTCATAGTCGCCGGAATCCTGTGGGCGACGGGCCGCTTCCTTCTGCGCGACCTGCGCTCGGGGGACGGGGTCAAGGCCTACGAGCATGACCGCGCCAATCTCGGCCGGGGCATCCTGCTCGGGCTCGAGATACTGGTCGGAGCCGACATCGTCGCCACCGTCACCGCGCCCTTGACCTTCCGCAGCGTCGGCCTGCTCGGCCTCATCGTCCTCATCCGCACCTTCCTCAGCTTCTCGCTCGAAACCGAGATCGAAGGCCGCTGGCCCTGGCGCCGCCGGGGGACGCCGGGAGAGACGGAGTCGCGCTGAGCAACCCCCGTCATTGCGAGGGCAGCGAAGCAATCCAGGTGTGGCCGCGGACGCCCGCTGGATTGCTTCGTCGCTCCGCTCCTCGCAATGACGCGAACGGGTCTAGAAGCCCAAAGTGAACCGGATCGCCGCCCCCAGATCCGCATCCATCGCCGCCACGTTGCCGGGATGACGGCGGGCGAAGGCGTTGGCGCTGAGGTGGCCGGCGCCCGCGAACAGGTCGAAGCCGTAGGCCGCCTCGAGATCGATCTCGCGGCCGGTGGGGGCGAGGTTGAAGAAGCGGCTCTCATAGCCGGCGGTCAGCGTATCGTAACTGTAGGAGACGGGCACGTGGAGGTCGAAGCCGCCGGAACGGACCCGCAGCGGCTGCATCAGCCGAACCGCGAAGCGATCGCCGGAGCGCAGGAAAGAGCTCCGGGCGAGGTCGACCGACCACGCGTCGGTGGCGAGGCGCCCGCTCTGGGCGAGGCCTGCGCCGGTCGGAACATCGGTCCAGCCCAGGCGATAGCCGATCGAGGCGTCCCAGCCGCGGCCGAGGGGAATGGTCGCCGAGGCATCGGCGAACCAGCTGGTCGCTCCCCGGACTCCGATGAGCGGCGAGAAGCGGGCCCCGAACACCGTCGACTGCTCGTCGAGACGGGTTGCGCCCAGGCTCAGCCTCGCCGGGCCGACCCGCCGGTCGGCCGCGATCGAAAACAGGCCGTAGCGCGGCTGGACGACCGAGCGGTCGAAGCCCGGCTGGAGCACCTCGCCGCGCTCGGCGGTGACGGTGAGGCCGATCCGCCCGAGCCGGTGGCGCACGCCGAGGGCGCCGGCCGAATCGCCCTGGAAGCCCATCCTGCTCATCGGATCCTGGGCGACGAGGAAGGCGTCCCGATAGTGGCCGGTGAGGCGCCGCTCGAGCGTCTTGCCGCTCTCGGCGAGGCCGAGCGCCATCGAGAGGCGCGGGCTCAGCCGGCTTAAGGCGATCCCGGAAACCACCCGCGCCTTGCGCGCGTCCTCGTAGGTCAGCCCCAGCTGGGCGAGGCCGACCTGAGGCTGGCCGGTCAGCTTGCGGTCGACGGTGATCGAGACCGCGACTCCGCGCGCGCCTGCGGTGGCCGTGCGGAGGCCCGGCCGGAACGCCCGGCCGAGCGGCCGATCCTGCTCGGCGCGCTGAAGTGCGGAGACCAGGTTCATCGTATAGGCGCGCGAGAAGCCGTCGAGCACGACCATTCCGCCCAGCGCCGTCTTGGCGTCGCCCATCGCCGTCGACCCCTGGCCGGAGCCCAGGGCGGCGACATCGACCGCTTGGCCGCCCGGAAGGCTGAGGCTGCCCTGCGGCTGAAAGGCGCGCTCGATGTTGAGGATTCCGCGGCCGAAGATCACATCGGTGCCCGGCGCTCCGGCATCGTCGGCGCTGGCGAACAGGATCGCCATGATCTGCTGGCCGGTCAGGTTGGGAAAGGCGCTGGCGAGCAGGGCCGCGGCGCCGCTGATCACCGGCGCCGAAAAGGAGGTCCCGGACCAGGAGTACATCTGGCCGGTATCGTCGGGGGCCCGAACGCCCACCCCCATCGCGGCGAGATAGCTCGAGGCCCCGGTGCCGGCCTTGTTGGAGAAACCGGCGATATTGTCCGAAAAGTCCACCGCTCCCGCGATGATGACGTTGCCCGCCGCCGAGGCGGACAGGGCGAAGGCATCGGGGTTTCCGCCGTTGACCTCCTCGCCCGCATTCCCGGCGGACAGGACGACGAGGATTCCCGCCGAGGCGGCGCGAGCGATCGCGTCGTTGACGATTCCGCTCGGCTCGTCGCCGCCTAGCGAGATGTTTATCACCTTGGCGCCGTTCGTCCGGGCGAGATCGATCGCCTGGGCGATGTCGGGGTCCTTGTGCTCGCAGCCGTCTTCGGGATCGCAATCTCCCGGGCTGGAGGTGTTGAAGGAGAGGATGGTCGAACCGAAGGCGACGCCCATGGTGCCGAGACCGTCCCGCGCGGCGGCGGCCACCGCTGAGACGGCCGTGCCGTGGCCCCCGATGTCGGTGATGCCGCGATTGCCGGCCACGTCCTGGCTGGCCGGGTCGATCTTGCCCGCGAATTCGGGAAGGCTGGGATTGATGCCGCTGTCGACGATGGCGATCTTCACGCCCTGCCCGGTGGAGCCCTTGTCATAGGCGGCGATCGCGGCGTGCGCGGTGGCGCCGTTCGAGCGGCTGTATTCCGGATCGTTGAAACCGGTCGAAGCCGGCGGAGGCGGTGGGGGCGGGGGTGGAGGTGGCGGAGGAGGGGGCGGAGG
>JASLBD010000163.1 GCA_030146745.1 Allosphingosinicella sp.
TCGAACACCCTGGCCGTCGCCGATGCCGTCAAGCAGGCGGCCAAGGAGATCCAGCCCTCGTTGCCGGAAGGCATGACGATGGTCGTGGGCTCCGACGATTCCCTCTTCATCAACGAGGCCATCAAGCGTGTCTGGATCACCCTTGCGGAGGCCGGCGTACTCGTCATCCTGGTCATCTTCCTGTTCCTCGGAAGCTGGCGCGCGACTTTGATCCCGGCCGTCACGGTGCCGCTCTGCCTGCTCGCCAGTTTCGCGGTGCTGTGGCTGTTCGGCTTCTCGATCAACCTCCTGACCCTGCTTGCCCTCGTCCTGTCGATCGGAATCGTCGTCGACGACGCGATCGTCGTGCTCGAGAATATCTATCACCGGATCGAGGAAGGCGAACCGCCGCTCGTCGCGGCCTATGAGGGTGCGAGGCAGGTCGGCTTCGCCGTCGTCTCGACCACCCTCGTCGTCTGCGCGGTGTTCGTGCCGGTGATGTTCATCGCCGGAACCACCGGCCTCCTCTTCCGCGAGCTGGCCGCGGCGATGATCGGCGCCGTCGCCTTTTCGGGCTTCCTAGCGCTGAGCCTGGCGCCGATGCTCTGCTCGAAGCTGCTCCGCCACGAGGAGCGCGGCCGGATGGCGCGCTGGATCGACGATCGCTTCCGCCGGCTCGAGGGCTGGTACGAGCGCCGGCTGGACTGGTCGCTCAGGCGCCCGCTCGTCCCGGTTGCGGCCATCTCGGTCCTGCTGGTCGCCGCCGGCTTCCTGTTCACGACGCTCAAGTCGGAGCTTGCCCCGCCCGAGGACGTCGGAATCCTCTCCGCGAACATCTCCGCGCCCGAGGGCACCGGCTATGAGGAGATGGACCGGTACGTCGTCGACGCCCAGGCGCGGCTGCTGCCGCTGCTTGAAGACGGCGCGGTTCGGACGATCATCACGCGCACGCCCGGCGGCTTCGGCGCCAGCGACGATTTCAACAGCGGAACGATCATCGTCTTCCTCAAGCCCTGGGGCGAGCGCGAGACGACTACCGCCGAAGTGGTCGCCGAGGTCAACCGCGAGCTCGGCGGAATGGCGGCGGTGCGCGGCAACGCGGCGGTCCGATCCTCGCTCGGCCGCGGCCGGGGCCAGCCGATCAACTTCGTCATCGCGGGCGGCAGCTACGAAGGGCTCGCGCGCGCCCGCGACCGGATCGTCGCCGCGGCGGCGGCCAATCCCGGGATCGTCAACCTCGATTCCGACTATAAGGAGACCAAGCCGCAGCTGAGGATCGAAGTGGACACCAACCGCGCCGGCGATCTCGGAGTCTCGGTCGCCGACGTCAGCCAGGCGCTTCAGAGCCTGCTCGGCTCGCGCCGGGTCACCACCTATGTCGACCGGGGCGAGGAATATCGGGCCATCGTCCAGGCCGATGCGTCGGCGCGGGCCACCGAAGCGGATCTCGCGTCGATCTACGTTCGAAGCCGCTCGGGCGAGCTGGTGCCGCTGTCGAACCTGGTGACGACCCGCGAAAGCGCCGGCGCCCGCGATCTCGGGCGGTTCAACAAGCTTCGAGCGATCACCCTCTCCGGCGGCCTCGCCGGGGGCTATTCTCTGGGCGACGCGCTCGCCTTTCTGGAGCAGCAGGCCGCGGCCGCTCCCGAGGTCACCGCAATGGGCTATCGCGGCGAGAGCCAGGCCTTCAAGGAAGCGGGAGGGTCGATCCTCCTCGTCTTCGCTCTCACCATTCTCGTCGTCTACCTGCTGCTCGCCGCCCAGTTCGAGAGCTTCGTCCATCCGGCCGTGATCATCACCACCGTGCCGCTTGCCGTCGCGGGCGGGGTGATCGGCCTGGCGGCGATGGGGCAGTCGCTCAACCTCTACAGCCAGGTGGGGATCGTCATGCTCGTCGGGCTTGCGGCGAAGAACGGAATTCTCATCGTCGAATTCGCCAATCAGCTGCGCGACTCCGGCCGCGACATCGGGGAGGCGATCCGCGAAGCTTCGCGCCGCCGGCTTCGGCCGATCCTGATGACCTCGATCGCGACCGTGGCGGGAGCGGTGCCGCTGATGCTTGCCGGAGGGGCCGGAGGCGGCGCCCGGCAGGCGATCGGAGTGGTCGTCGTCTGGGGCGTGTCGATCTCGACCCTGATCACCCTCTTCCTGATCCCGCTCCTCTATTCGCGCCTGGCCCGCTATACGGGCTCGCCGCTGGCGGTGACCAGGAAGCTCGAGGAGCAGCTCAGCCGTCCGACCGAAGCCCAGCCGGCGCCGGCGGAATGAACGGGAATTCGGGAGATCGTGAACTTCATGAACTTCACCCTGGAAAAACGGAGAGCGCGATGACCGGGATCGCCTCCAGGTCGCAGCTCAGGATGTCGTTCCTGCGCTATGCCCTCTTCACCGTGCCGCTGGTGCTTCTGCTCGGGACGGTCTCCGGCCGGATCGCCAATTCCGGCTACGGCAACGCCTGGTTCGACGCCCTCCGGAAGCCGGCGATCATGCCGCCCGGATGGATGTTCGGAGCCGCCTGGACGATCCTCTACATCTTGCTCGGTCTCGCATTGGCCCTGATCCTCCACGCCCGCGGCGCCCGCGGCCGCGGCCCGGCGCTGACCCTGTTCGTCCTCCAGCTCCTGCTCAACTACGCCTGGTCGCCCATCTTCTTCGCCTATCACGAGGTCGGGGCGGCCTTCTGGACGATCCTCGCGATGATCGCGATCTCGGCGGTCACCGCCTTTCTCTTCTGGCGAATACGCCGCTCGGCGGGCCTGCTGATGCTGCCCTATCTCGCCTGGCTGAGCTTCGCGGCCGTGCTCACCTGGCAGATCGGGCTCCTCAACCCGCGGGCTGCGGAGCTTGCGCCGGGCGGCTCCACTACCGATATCGCCCTTTGAGCATTTCACAGGAGGACGCCATGCAGTCCGAAAACCGTCTGTTCGACGATTTCGTCAAGGTCATGAACGGCGCCGCCGGCACCATCGCCGGAATGGGCCGCGAAGCGGAGGGCGCCTTCCGCGACCGGATGCGCGACTGGGTCGGCGGCCTCGACATGGTCTCGCGCGAGGAGTTCGAGGCGATGAAGGCGATCGCCATCGCCGCCCGCGAGGAAAGCGCCGCGCTCAAGAGCCGGGTCGAGGCGCTCGAGGCCGCGGCGGCGGCCAGGCCGAAGCGCAAGCCCGCCGGCGAGGCCGGTACGGCCTCCGGGGCCCAGTAATCCACAACATATTGTGGTCGCCTAACCTGCGTCTCTTGCGCCGGCGCTCGCGCACGGGCAGTTTCGTGGAACAGGGGCGGCCGGAAAGCTGAGTGATGAACGTGGACGAATTCGAGCTGGAGCGCGAGCCGGGCGGCCCGATCGACATGCTCGAACATTATTTCAGCGCCCATGGCTGGGTCTGCGAGCGCGGCGAGGACGAGATCGTCGCCAACTTCCAGGGCAGCTGGGCGCAATACGAGCTTCGCGCCGTCTGGCGCGACGAGGATCATGTCCTCCAGTTCCTGGCGCTTCCCGACATCAGGGTGGCCCAGGACAAGCGTGCCGCCGTCTACGAGACGATCGGCCTGATCAACGAGCAATTGTGGATCGGCCATTTCGAGCTGTGGGCCTCGTCCGGCCTCGTCCTCTTCCGCCACGCCACCCTGCTCGAAGGCGAGGAAGGCGGAGTCCTCACCCTCCAGCACGCCGAGACCCTGGTCGAAGCGGCGATCGAGGAATGCGAGCGCTTCTACCCGGTCTTCCAGTTCGTCCTATGGGCCGGCAAGACCCCCCAGGAGGCGATCGCCGCGGCGCTCATCGAGACCCAGGGCGAGGCCTGACGGAGCGGCCGAAGGTGGTACTTTCGGCCGGTTGAACCCCATCGTTCGCGCTGAGCCTGTCGAAGCGCCTCGCTTTCGAAAGCGCCGGAGGAAGGAGAGGGCTTCGACAAGCTCAGTGCGAACGGTCTAGGGGTGATCCCATGACCCAACTCCTCCTCCCCGGCCCGCTTTTCCTGATCGGCTGCGGCAACATGGCCGGGGCGATGCTCGAAGGCTGGCTCGCGGCCGGAGCCGACCCGCGCCTGATCACCGTCGTCCGCCCCAGCGGGCGAGCGCCCGCGCCCGGCATTCGCACCCTCACCGCCCTGCCCGAGGACGAGGTTCCGGCGCTGGTCCTGCTCGGAGTGAAGCCCCAAAAGCTCGCCGAGGTCGCCCCGGCCGTCGCTCCGGCGCTCGAGCGGGAGACGATCCTGGTCTCGATCCTCGCCGGCACGACCCTGGCCGCCCTGCGCGGCTTCTTCCCGGCCCCTCGGACGATCGTGAAGGCCATGCCGAACCTCCCGGTCAGCCTGCGCAAGGGGGTGACCGGCCTGCATTCCGACGGTGCCGGCGGCGAGGCCGGCAAGGCCGAGGTCGAGCGGCTGATGTGCGCGCTCGGCCATGTCGAATGGTTTGACGACGAGACGCTCTTTGCCGTCGCCAGCGCCCTCACCGCCGCCGCCCCCGCCTTCCTCTACCGCTTCCTCGACGCGCTCGCGGCGGCGGGGGAAGCGCTGGGCCTCCCCGCGGAGCAGGCGGCACGCCTCGCCGCGATCATGGCCGAAGGGGCGAGCGCTCTCGCCGTCAAATCGGGGGCGGCCCCGGAGCAGCTCGCCCGCCGGGTCGCCAGCCCCGGCGGCACGACCGAAGCGGGACTCGCCGTGCTCGACTCCGAGGAGGGGCTGAGGGCGCTGTTGCTCCGGACCCTGGAGGCCTCGCGCCGGCGCGGCCAGGAAATGGCCGGGCTTACCTCCTAAACCCCCGATGAACGCGGCGTAGTTTGGGGTTCATGCAACGCGGCATATCCTCGGCTCGTTTCCACCGGCGTCCGCGATCCGCGCGGGCGCCCCAGTCGAGGAGAGACGAGTATGCGTATGTATGTTCTGGCCGCCACGCTGGCGGCCGCGGTCGCGCTTCCGGCGACGGCCGCTTCGGCGCGCCATTACGGCCACGGTTACGGCTACAACAACCGCAGCGAAGTCCGCCAGGAGCGGCGCGAGTGCCGCCGCGAGCTTCGGCGCGCCGACAGCCGGCGCGAGTATCGCCGCGAGCTGCGCGAATGCCGGCGCGAGATCCGGGACGCGCGTCGCGACCAGTGGCGGGACAATCGCTACGGCTACCGCTCCGGCTATCGCTACGGCGATCGCGGCCGCTATTGGGACGGCTATCGTTGGCGCTACCGCTACTAAGCCGCGAGTGCTCCACCGGGCGGCGCGACGTCGCCCGGTGGCCGCACTGAGGCCCTATGCCTTCGACCGTCATCCGTTCGATCGTCTACCGGCCTGAGGCCCGCGAGCTCGACGTGACGTTCACCACCGGCCGCCGCTACCTGTTCCACGACGTCCCGCCCGAAGCCGCCGAGGCCTTCCGCCAGGCACGGATCAAGGGCCGCCATTTCAACAGCCGCATCCGCGGCCGCTACCGCTTTTCGGAAGCGTCGCCCGACTGAGCGGCCGGCGCGGCCATCGGCTTGCATTCCGGCAGGCCGAGCTCGCGCGCGTCCTTGCAGGGGCTGACCTGGACGTCGCCGTTGGGGGCGATGTAGATGGCATAGTCGCCGGCGTCGCTGCAGCGGGCCGTCCACATCGCCATCGTCTTGTACTGCTGCTGGTAGCCGCCCGCGTCGACCCGCTTGCAGCGCCGGCCGTTGTCGCGGATCGCGCGATAGAGGCCGAGGTGGCGGGTCGGTTCGCTCAGCGTCTTGAGCTGGTCGCTGGTCGGGTTGGCCGCGACGACCTGGGTCACGTTCCGCTCCGGCGCCCCATCCTCGCAGCCGGCGAGAAGCACCAGGCATGCCGCCGTCGTCGCCCAGGTCTTCATGACTCCACTCCCTTCGTTCGTATCTAATACGCTCGGGCGAAGCGCTCGTTTCCGACGAAGCCGAGCCGCTCGACCTTGGCCCGTCTCACGTCCGCCAGGACCCGGTTGAAATCCTCATAACGGGTTTGCGGGTCGGCGCGGAAGTGGAGAATGTTGTCCCGAGACTCGGCGCGGAAGGACGCCAGCCGGGCGGGAAGGTCCGCTTCGGTGATCGGCGCGCCGTCCCAGGTGAGGCGGCTGGCGGCATCGATATCGAGCTGATGGATCTGCGGCTCCTTCTGAGCCTCGCCGGGACGGGGCAGGTCGATCTTCACGCTGTGGGTCATGAGCGGCAGGGTGATGATGAACATGATCAGGAGGACGAGCATGACGTCGATGATCGGAGTGGTGTTGATCGTGTCGAAAGGCTGCTCGCCGGCGGCGGCATGAGCGATGGGGCGGCGGTGGGTCATCTCGGCCTCCTCGATGTGATGTGACATCATAACAAAGTTGGAGCTCTGGTGCAATCGTCGCCGCGCCGAATGCCGGGGCCGCGGGGAGACCCGCCGCGACTTCTTGTGCCAAGGTTCCGGCTTTCGCCGGGATGCGGATCAGCGTTGCCGCTCGCCGGTGTAGATCCGCCAGCCGCTGTCCGCCCCCGGTCCGGCCGTGGCCTTGCGCATCGTTACGCTGCCCGCGCTGGCGAAGGGCTTGCCGCCCCGAAAGGTGCCCCGGATCATCACCGGTACCTCCACATAGGCCCAGCCCTGCGCCTCGACCGGTTCGCTCGGAGTGCCGACGTCGGCCGTATAGCTTTTGTAAGCCCTGAAATTGTCCGCGAAGCGCCGCCGCGCCTCGGCGTCGGCGCCGCCCGAACGAAGCGCCCAGGCGGCATCGTATCGGCCCGCTCCGATGCGCTCGTAATAGAGCCTGAGCGTGGCGGCCGCGTCGCCTTTGTCCTCGCGGTCCTGCGCCGTCTCCACCGGAGGCTCGAGCTCGGGCATGGGAGGCTGCGCGGCCGTTTCCCGCTGGCGGGCCTGCTGAGGCGTTTCTTCCTCTCCGCCGCAGGCGGCGAGGAGGAGGAGGAGGGGAAGGAAGGCGATTGGGCGCATGGAGGCGCTATAGCGGGTGCGGCGACGAATTGCCTCCCCATCCGCCAGGACGGGGAAGCAAGTTACGCGCTCAGGCGGCTCTGGGTGCCGTGGATGAGGTCGGTGGCGCGCTCGAAGCTCATCGGGCGGCCGAACAGATAGCCCTGGATCTGGTGGCAGCCGAGATCGCGCATGCGGGTGAAGTCGTCGGCGGTTTCGACGCCCTCGGCGGTCACCGTCATCCGGAAGCTCTTGGCGAGTTGGACGATGGACTGGATGATCGCGACGGTCTCGCGGTTGTTGGCGGCGTCGCGGACGAAGCTGCCGTCGATCTTGAGCTTATGGAAGACGGCCTTGTTGAGGTAGCCCAATGAAGAATAGCCGGTTCCGAAATCGTCGAGCGCGATGCCGACGCCCAGGGCGCGGAGCCGCTTGAGGACGTCGAGCGAGCCTTCGGAGTCGCCGAGGAACACCGATTCGGTCACTTCGAGCTCGAGCCGGTTGGCCTTGAGCCTGTATTTGGCGAGCGCCTCGGAGACCGTATTGGGGAGCGCCGGAAGGATGAGCTGGCGGGCCGACAGGTTCAGAGCGACGCTGATATAATCGGGCCAGACGGAGGCGGCGCGGCAGGCTTCGTCGATCACCCAGTCGCCCAATTGCATGATCAGGCCGGTTTCTTCCGCGAGCGGGATGAACTCGATCGGCGAGACCATGCCGCGGGTCGGGTGGTGCCAGCGGATCAGGGCCTCGAAGCCGATCAGGCTCTGGTCGGCGGCGTTGACCAAAGGCTGATAGTCGAGCCGGAACTGCTTGAGCGTCAGCGCCTGCCT
>JASLBD010000170.1 GCA_030146745.1 Allosphingosinicella sp.
CGGCTTCCTGGGCCTCATTGCCGACACCGGCATCAACGACGAGATCGAGGCCGACATGCTGATCGTCCCCGGCGGCAGGCGGGCCGGTGTCCAGCGCGAGATGGGCGAGGAAAGGGTGCTGGGCTGGATGGCGGTGCTCGACGCCGTCACGACCCGGACCTGCTCGGTCTGCACGGGCTCGCTCCTCCTCGGCGCGGCCGGACTGCTGGAGGGCCGCCGCGCCTCCACCCATTGGGGCGCGCGCGAGTATCTGGGCCATTTCGGAGCGACCTATTCCGCCGAGCGAGTCACCGGGGACGGCAAATATCTGACCAGCGCCGGAGTCTCCGCCGGAATCGATCTCGGCCTTCGCCTGTGCGCCGAGATCGCCGGCCGCGAGATGGCCGAGGCGGTCCAGCTCAGCATGGAATACGACCCCGAGCCGCCGTTCGACGCCGGCAATTTCAGGGGCGCCACGCCGGAGCGGCTGGCGCTGGTGGCGAAGCTTAACATCTGAACGGTCCCGTCGCCCTTGCAGGGACGATTCATTGCGCCGACGCGGCGCCCGCCATAAGGCGGTCGACACTTGGCCGTCGCCCCAGCGAAGGCTGGGGCCCCGGGGGGTGAAATGCACCATCGCCCTTCACCCACCGGGATCCCAGCCTTCGCTGGGATGACGATAGGGAAATCAGATGACCAGATCCTACGACTACGACCTCTTCGTCATCGGCGCCGGATCGGGCGGCGTTCGAGCGGCGCGGGTCTCGTCCGCGCACGGCGCCCGGGTGGCGATCGCCGAGGAGCATAAGGTGGGCGGCACCTGCGTCATCCGCGGCTGCGTCCCCAAGAAGCTGCTCGTCTATGGCGCCCATTTCGCCGAGGACCTGCAGGACGCGCGCCGCTTCGGCTGGGACGTGCCCGCGTGCAATTTCCACTGGCCGACCCTTCGCGACAACGTCCTCGCCGAGGTCGGACGGCTGGAGGAGGCCTATACCGACACCCTGACCAACCATAAGGTCGAGATATTGAAGGAGCGCGCGGTCGTCGCCGGACCGAACGAGGTGCGCCTCGCCGGCGGGCGCAAGGTCACCGCCAGAATCATCCTCGTCGCCACCGGCGCCCGACCGGTCGTGCCCGGTTTCCCCGGCAGCGAGCTCGGGATCACTTCGAACGAAGCCTTCCACCTGCCCGATCTGCCCAGGAGGGTGGTGATCGCCGGCGCCGGCTACATCGCCAACGAATTCGCCGGAATCTTCCACAACCTGGGAAGCCACGTCACTTTGGTGAATCGCTCCGACGTCATCCTTCGCGGCTATGACGAGACGATCCGCGACCGGCTTCTCACCATCTCGATGATGAAGGGGATCGACTTCAAGTTCCACGTCTCGTTCGAGAGCATCGAGAAGCAGAACGGATCGCTCAAGGTGAACATGTCGGGCTGCGACTCGATCGAGGCGGACGCGGTGATGTTCGCGATCGGCCGCCAGCCCAATACCGAGGGCCTCGGACTCGAAAATGCCGGAGTGGAGCTCGACGACAAGGGCGCCGTGGTGGTCGACGCCGACAACAGGTCGAGCTGCGACAGCGTCTACGCGGTCGGCGACGTCACCAACCGGGTCCAGCTCACGCCTGTCGCGATCCGCGAGGGCCAGGCCTTCGCCGATTCCATCTTCGGCAACAAGCCGACGCGCGTCGACTATGAGAACATCCCTTCCGCAGTGTTCAGCCACCCGCCGCTGGCCGGGGTCGGGATGACCGAAGGCGAGGCGCGCAACCGGCTTGGCTCGGTCAAGACCTACACGTCCGACTTCCGGGCGATGAAGAACGTGCTCGCCGGCCGCAACGAGCGCGCGCTCTACAAGCTGGTCGTGAACTCCGAGACGGACGAGGTGGTCGGCCTGCACATGATCGGCCCCGACGCCCCCGAGATCCTCCAGGCGGCCGCCATCGCGGTCAAGGCCAAGCTCAAGAAGGAGGATTTCGACGCGGTCGTGGCGCTGCATCCGACCATGGCGGAAGAGCTGGTGCTGATGCGCTGATCCGACATCCCGGCGGAAGCCGGGATCCATGAACACGGCCGTACGACTTCTCGAACCCCGATGTTCATGGGCCCCGGATCAAGTCCGGGGTGACGGTTCGGGCGAGGCGCGCTAAGCTGTGCCGCCATGACCGACCCCGCCTACATGTCCGGCTTCGGCAACCACTTCGCTACCGAGGCGGTGCCCGGCGCCCTGCCCGAAGGCCGCAACTCGCCCCAGAAGCCCGCCTTCGGCCTCTATGCCGAGCAGCTCTCCGGCACCGCCTTCACCGCGCCGCGCCACGAGAATCGCCGCTCGTGGCTCTACCGTCTTCGCCCAAGCGCCGAGCATCCGCCCTACCGGCCCTATGACGGCGCGGCGCACTTCACCGCCTCAAATCTCGAGACCCCCCTCCCCCCCAACCGGCTTCGCTGGAACCCGCTGGAGCTTGGCGAGGACGGCGCCGACCTGATCGACGGAATGGCGACGATGATGGCGAACGGCGGCCCGGAGGCGCTCTCGGGCGTCGCCGTCCACGTCTACCGCGCGGCCCGCGACATGGAGCGCTTCTTCTTCAACGCCGACGGCGAGATGCTCTTCGTCCCCGAGCACGGCCGACTCGCCCTGCTCACCGAGATGGGCCGGATCGACCTTGCGCCCGGCGAGGTCGGGCTCGTGCCGCGCGGCGTGCGCTTTCGAGCGCTCGTCCCGGACGGCCGCGCGCGCGGCTATGTCGCCGAGAATCACGGCGCCCTGTTCCGCCTCCCGGAACTCGGCCCGATCGGCTCGAACGGCCTCGCCAATCCCCGCGACTTCCTCACCCCCGTTGCGGCCTATGGAGACGCCGAAGGCGAGGTCGAGCTGGTCCAGAAATATCTCGGCCGGCTGTGGACGACGAGCCTCGACCATTCGCCGCTCGACGTCGTCGCCTGGCACGGCAACCT